>JAFRIL010000270.1 GCA_017432845.1 Lachnospiraceae bacterium
CTTAACGAAGTCTTCCTCAGTCATCTTGGCCGCATTCTTAAGGTTGGATCTTGTTGCGGCAGCTATTTCCTTACGTCCTGTCTTTTCAAGCGCATCAAGCGCACTTGTGGATACCTTAAGTTCAGGATGATGATCCAGGTACAGATAGTGTATACCTGTAGATGATGCGATTATAAACACCATGATCACCAGGAACTTCTGATCATCCCTGTTAGTCTGGAACAATAACATCAGCACAGCGCCCAAAATAAGCGCACTGATAGTAACAACATAGTCCTTCTGCTCCTTAACGGCTAGTATCATACAGCTTATCGTCATCATCAGAACGAACATGTACATGATCTGATTGAGCACAACGACCCAGGAAGCGCTCATCTCGGTATATGCACCCGCTCCGTTCTTATCCGATATGAACATATAGTTATCGGTGATATTCCTGTCAGTGGATGACAATCCTACATTAAAATCATGATAGACATCCGAAAACTCATCAACCTGACTGGAATTTCTGTCGGTCGAAGGATCGAATGCCGACATCTCCGATGTCATTACAGTGGAAAAATCAATCCCCATATGGGATGATTTTACAAAGCAAAGGAGCACCATGATAACAAGTCCTGCCGCAAAGGCAACAAGCATGCTCATGGACTTGATCCTGCGTGAAAATACCGCGACGATAACTAGAAGCGCCATCGGGATTATCATAAACGGCTCAACAAATATCAGAAGACCGATAAGAATCGCACCAAGTACCGTAAACACGATACCGGCGATATCGTGCTCACTCTCTTCGGCGTAATCTTCCATTTCCTTTAATCTCTTATTGTAGGAAAACAGGGATATGAGCGACAGTACCGCACCAAGATATATTGCGGCAACCATCGGTTCCGATGAAAACGTATAGACCGCAAATGTCTGCGAAGGAATGCATGCGCACAATACCGCGGCAAACAGTCCGCAAAGCGAATTGGTAAATGTCTTAACGGTTTTGTATGTCAGATATCCGCACAATATGATGAAGAACGCATTGGTCCAAAGATATGGTCCCGGACCCGGCTCGGCAAAGCGGTAGACAACCGACAGTATGAGCGAATACAGATAGTGTGCGGGATTGATGTTGGCACTGTCGATAAGATCATGGCTCTGTGAATAAGTGCCGTCGATCATCGCAAGAGCTCCCCTGTAGATCGGGAATTCTCCCGGAGACAGGATCGTCGAATACCGCATACGCGTAACAAGGAACAAAAACGCCGTAAGCACGAGCCCGATGGTTATGATCAGCCTTCTGTAGGGGCTCCGCTGTTCACCAACGGATATCGCGATCAGCTTCGTGAACAGATTACACAACAGGAACAGAACCAGCAGTATAAATCCGAATATAACGGCATAGAAATACCCCTGATTCTGGCTGATGATCTGCTCAAAAACGGTGATATAGAACACATACACCGTTGCAATAAGCGAGATCGCGGCCGCAGCCATTAAGATTGGATCGGCTTTTGTTTTCTGCATTTAATCCTCGTCAAGGTTTGTATATACAGCCTGCACGTCATCGTCCTCATCGAGAAGATCGAGCGTGCGGTTAAGGTTCTTCAACGCTTCCTCGTCGGTTAGCTTTACATAGTTCTGCGGTATCATGGTCACTTCAGCGGACACCATGGCGATCCCTGCATCCTCGAGTGCCTTTCTTACATTCTCGCACTCATCCGGGCTCGTCAATATCTCAAAGCTGTCATCTTCTTCGTTAAAATCATCCGCCCCGGCATCAAGCGCCATCATCATGAGTTCGTCCGCATCGGTATCGCACTCTTCCTTATCTATGATGATCTGGCCCTTCTTGTCAAACATAAACGAAACGCACCCTTGTGCACCGATCGAACCGTTACCCTTAGTAAAAGCACTTCTTACGTTTGCAGCCGTACGGTTCGCGTTATCCGTAAGTGTCTCTACTATGATTGCAATACCGTTCGGACCGTATCCTTCATATGTATACTGTTTGTAGTTGACGCTGTTCGTATCGCCCGCAGCCTTTTTGATACCGTTATTGATCGTATCGTTCGGCATGTTGTTTGCCTTGGCCTTAGCTATAACGGCGGCAAGCTTAAAATTATTGTTAGGGTCGGGACCGCCTTCTTTGACCGCAACGGCTATCTCACGGCCTATGATCGTGAATATCTTACCCTTTGCGGCATCGTTCTTTTCCTTCTTGTGTTTGATATTGGCAAATTTCGAATGTCCTGACATGATATAACTCCTTAATACATTGTGATTTTTCTAACCGTTCCACAAATATTTATATTAACATAAAACATGACCTACGGTCAAAATCATTCAACCATCTTTTCCTCGCTCTTTGAAGAATCTCCCCCGTCTCCACCTTCTGAGGCTGTTGCAGGGCTCTTCAGCTCGGCAGCCTTATGAATGGTCGGAACATACTTCATATCGAACAGTTCCATGACAACAGGCCCGAATATGTCATGCATATATGAATACAGTTCCGCATTATACAGTTCCATATCCTGCTTCTTGACAAGGTTCTTCTTGAGCTGGACCCTTATGTCCTTGACCCATTCTGCGATCTCTTCTATCTGGACCGTGTTCTCGTGAAGCCTCTCATAACACATATCCATCGTGGCGAGCATCAGCTTTTTATTGACGGAATCGATCTCTCGCGGAAGCTCCATCAGTTCTTCCTCATTGTTATCGAGCTTCTCGTTTACGTCATTGATCAGCCTTTTGTTGTCATTAAGCTTCTTGTCAACGGTCTCATCCGAATCCCTGGTGTCAACGCCGTCAATATTTACAACTATCTCATTCATCAGATCGCTCTTGATCTTCTTAAGATTCTTGTTCTCATTGACAAGCTTGCCCTGGCGCTTCAATAGTGC
>JAFRIL010000271.1 GCA_017432845.1 Lachnospiraceae bacterium
GAAATGTCTTTTTTCTTTTTGTTAATTAGCTATGTAATAAATAGTCTTTTAAAGGTGATGTTATAATGATATATTTTATTTCTGATACGCATTTTCATCATAGCAATATAATCAAATATTGTAATAAGGCATATGACAAGTTGCGTTTGTGGGATGGCAGTGCAACGATCACAATGCTGCCCGGGGTATCGTCCGTGTCCTATCTTGCAGCACGCCTGTTTGAAAGCTATGATAACGCAAAACTTGTCAGCCTTCATGGCTGGAACAGTTTACATAACATCGAATCGCTTGCCGATGATATAACCCATTTCCCGAAGGTATTTGCCATCATGTCAGGTGCCGGTGATCTGGTAAATGTCGCAAAAGTATTGAGAAAACGCGGCATTGCTGCGGACATTTTTGCCGGGAGTGATCTTTCGTACGAAAGCGAAAAGATAGAACATATGAAGGTTGATGAAGCCTGTGGGTATAAGGGCAACGGATTAATAACAGTGTTATTTAAAAGGATCTAGCAGTTTCGGATATGGACACGGATAAATATAAAACCCCCAATGTGAATAAAGGGAATTTGCCTGATATGCCAAGGGTTTTGATCGCCGGAACGGGAAGTTCCTCGGGCAAGACGATGACAACTGCAGCGCTTTTATCGATACTGAAAGAAAAGGGCCTTGATCCGGTTGCCTTTAAGTGTGGGCCGGACTACATAGATCCTATGTTTCACAAAAAGGTTCTTGGCATAGACAGCCTCAACCTTGACACGTTCCTTGGCGGGCAGGATGGAGTAAGGGAGCTTGTCATAAATACCGCAACTTCCGGCAGGCACTATGCGGTCATGGAAGGCGTCATGGGAATATACGACGGGCTGTTGCCGGATTCGACAGATGGCTCGTGTTATGAGATCGCATCGATCACGAATACTCCGGTGATCTTGGTAGTGGATGCCTCCGGTGTCGGGCGGACCGTGATCTCGCTGATCAAGGGAGTCCTTGCGGATGATTTTAACCACCTGATAAAAGGCATAATACTCAACAAAATGTCGGATGGCTATTATGATAAGATCCTGCCTACTCTGCAGCAGGAGGTTTCAAAGGACCGGCCGGATGTCGCCATTCTCGGTCATATCCCGAGATCCGATGATATTGGCATTGACAGCCGGCACCTCGGACTGAAGCTTCCCGGCGAGATCGCGGACATCAATGAGAGGATCGCGTGCTTTGCGAAAATCATGGAGACGGGGTGCGACATTACCGCAATTCTCTACATCATGAATTCATTTGAGCGTGTGTCGAAGTGTTCTCTCAAAAACCCTGTGGAGGCGTCTGCGCTTGACGAGGTTTCTCACGAGTCTAGCGTCAGTTACGCTGGAACAGGAGCGGGAGCGGGTTTTGGAGAGAATACTTTTGGTCACACGCGGGCATTAACGCTGGCAGTTGCTCAGGACGAGGCCTTCTGCTTCTACTATCCTCAGAACCTTTCACTGCTCGAAGAGCTGGGTGCGGATATCGTATACTTCTCACCGCTTCACGACAAGACGATCCCGCAAAATACAGATGTCCTTCTGTTCGGAGGAGGTTATCCCGAGCTGCACCTATCCGAACTTGCCGCCAACCATTTTATGCTGGAGTCTGTGCAAAATGCCATAAAGAACGGCATGCCATGTATCGCGGAGTGCGGAGGGTTCATGTATCTTCATGATGCGATTATTGATAAGAACGGCATTGATTATAAAATGGCCGGCGTCATCGATGGAAAGTGCCATTATACCGGTCATCTCGTAAACTTCGGATACACCACGATAACCGGCTGTAACAACGGGTCCGATCTGGGATCATCGCTTGCCGGCATGCGTGGTCACGAATTTCACTATTATGACAGTACGGCAACAGCCGGAGATCTTAAGTTATGTAAACTATCAAGCGGCAAGGAGTACAACGGTATGATCTTAACAGACCACTGCCTCTTAGGCTGGCCGCACCTGTATTACCCGTCAAAACCCGAGGCTGTTGAGGCATTCTTTGCTCACGCCGGAAAGGAGGGCTCATGAAGAACAGTGCATCATTTTTTGCCAATAAGGATTGCAGGTTCTACCCCTGTCATGATATGGACGAGGACCTGAACTGCCTTTTTTGCTACTGCCCGCTCTACCACATGGACTGTCCCGGAAACTACACCATCACCAATACAGGTATCAAGAACTGCAAAGACTGCACATTTCCGCATGTCGCCGCCAATTACGGCGAGATCATCAGACTCCTCAAAGATTGAGACAAAGGAACCGTCCCTCTGTCTCAATTTTTCCTTTTATTTCCTATGTTTATATGTTATAATCACACATTGGCGCGGATTAAGTAGCGAAATACTGTATTTTGGAGGAATTATTTAATGAGTGTTAAGGTTGAGAAACTGGAAAAAAACATGGCCAAGCTTACTATCGAGGTCGCACCCGAGGAGTTTGAGCAGGCCGTTAAGAAGGCATATAACAAGAACAAGGGCAAGATGAGCGTGCCCGGATTCCGTAAGGGTAAGGTTCCCCAGGCGATGATCGAGAAGATGTACGGACCTGAGGTGTTCTACGAGGATGCCGCAAACATCATCATCCCCGATGCATATGCGAAGGCGCTCGACGAGACGGAGGATCTCGAGATCGTATCACGTCCCAAGATCGATGTCGACCAGTGCGAGAAGGGCAAGCCGTTCATCTTTACAGCCGAAGTTGCCTTAAAGCCCTGCGTTGAGCTTGGCAAGTACAAGGGCGTTAAGATCGAAAAGATCGATACGGCCGTGACTGATGAGGATATAGACAAAGAGATCAAGCGTGAGCAGGAAGTAAACGCCAGAACGATAACGGTAACGGACCGTGCCGTAAAGGACGGAGACACAGCCGTGATCGACTTTGAAGGCTTTGTTGACGGCGAGGCTTTTGCGGGCGGCAAGGGTGAGAACTATCCGCTCGTTATCGGCTCGGGTTCATTCATCCCCGGCTTTGAGGATCAGATCATCGGTAAGAATACCGGCGATGAGTGCGACGTGAACGTTACTTTCCCCGAGGATTACAATGCCAAGGAACTTGCCGGAAAAGATGCCGTATTTAAGGTAAAGGTCAACGAGATCAAGGAAAAAGAGCTCCCCGAGCTCGATGACGAGTTCGCATCCGAGGTTTCCGAATTCGACACGATGGCCGAGTACCGTGAGGATGTCAAGAAGAACCTTGCCGAGAAGAAGGAAAAGGAAGCAAAGGAAAAGAAGGAAGATGCTGTTATCGAGGCTATCATCAAGGATTCCAAGATGGAGATCCCCGAGCCCATGATCGATACCAACGTTGACAATATGATCAGCGATTATGCCCAGAGGCTTCAGAGCCAGGGACTGTCGCTTGAACAGTACTTTATGTTCACGGGCCTTAACATGGACAAGTTCCGCGAGCAGATGAGAGAAGGCGCCGTAAAGCGTATCGAATCAAGACTGGTGCTTGATGCGATAGTTGCGGCAGAGGATTTTAACGTAAGCGATGATGAGTATGAAAAGGAACTCGAGCGTATCGCCGGAGAGTCCAAGATGGAAGTCGATAAGCTCAAGGAGTATATCGGTGACGATGAAGTCGGCAAGAATCGAATCATCGACGACGTGAAGATCCAGAAGGCTATCGACCTTATCACTGACAGTGCAGTTGAAAAATAAACAATTCTAAGAGGAGTATAACATGAGCTTAGTAC
>JAFRIL010000272.1 GCA_017432845.1 Lachnospiraceae bacterium
CTTTGCCCTTTGCAACGGGATCGCCAACGGAGGAGGTATCATCGTCTCCCAGTACTACGGCGCGGGTGATGACGAAAGCGTCAGACGGTGCATCGTAAATACGGGATTCATAATGATGATCGTTCCCGTTCTGTTCGGTACGATCGGGTTCTTCTGTTCTTCCGCCATTTTACGCATAATGGCGACTCCCGACGACATAATTGGCGATGCCTCGCTTTATATTCGATACATGTGCCTGGGACTGTTGTTCGTTTCAATATATAACTACCTGGCTTCAATGCTGAGGGCTCTCGGAGACTCCAGGACTCCGCTTTACTTCCTGATCTTTTCGACTCTGTTCAATGTCGGGCTTGATATCATATTCGTATACAATCTGAAGATGGGCGTCAGGGGTGTTGCTCTTGCAACGATAATCGCGCAGTTTGCCGCATCGGCCGGGTGCTTTGTATTTGCCTGCAAAGTCAATCCGTATTTTAAACTGACGCGGCATGATTTTATCCTGCAGGCACGGATGTGCCTGATGGTCATAAAGCTGGGAGTTCCGATGTCGCTCCAGTTCGCACTCATCTCGATATCGGGCATGGCCGTGCAGCGTGTTGTAAATGCTTACGGTACTGTTGTGATCGCTGCATTTACCGCTACAAACCGGATCGAGCAGCTGATACATCAGCCGTATACAACGCTCGGCGCATCGCTTGCCACATTCTGCGGCCAGAACTACGGGGCCCGAAAAAACGACAGGGTATATGAAGGATATATTAAAGGACTCATTATCATGCTCGTCCTTACTGCTGTTATGATACTTTCGATGCAGATATTCGGAGAAGCTATAACGGGGCTGTTTGTAACCGACGAGCGCGTCATCAGGCTCGGTGGGATGGGGCTTAGGATAACCAGCCTGTTCTACCCCGCACTGGGTCTCATATATGTCGTGAGAGGTGTTCTCATGGGAGTCGGTGATGCGTTCTTTGCACTGTTTAACGGAATAGTCGAAGTGATCGGTCGATTCACTCTTCCGATACTGATGACATCGTATATGGGAATGGGTGCGACAGGTATCTGGGTATCTGCAGGCGTCGTATGGGTGGTAAGCGGCCTGACCGCATGGTGGAGATATTATACTTATCTTCACGGACGCATCAGGCCGGCAAAACATGGGGTGTAACTGGTTAAATGATAAAGATCAACGAAAAGACCAAGATCCGGTTATTACATGCGGTGTATTTTCTTATACTGGCTCTGACGGTCCTGTATGTCATATATGATACCGATCTGAGCAGACACAACAGCATATCAAAGTATGACTGGTCGGGCGGCTGGACTGCGTCCGACGGAAGGGATATATGTACCGATGATATTTATGCAGGCTCCGAAGGTGTTACGATATCAAAACTCCTTCCGGACCCGCTTGGTGCAGATGATTCATTTTGTTTTCTTGCCGATAACATTTCTTATTCCGTATATGTCGGCGATGACATGGTGTGTGAATATACCGCGGAAGAGAATCTTACCGGAAAAGGGTACGGGAACATCAGGCAGAGCATACCTCTTATTCCGCAGTATTCCGGAAAAAAGATCACGATCAATCTGCGATCCGTATTTGACGAAGAAGGAGCAGATACCGGCGGCGACGGCCGTATCAAAAACGTGTGCATTTGTCCCGAAAAGGTTTTTTCGACGATCCTCCTTACGCCGAGACTTCTTCCGGCAGTCCTGTCCCTCGTGGTCGTTTTCTTCGGTGTGCTTCTGATATGCATATTCTTCGCAGTGCCCAGAAAAGACCTTCTTCCGTTTAACATCGCATCTCTCGGAATGATGGCGATACTTCTGGGGATGTGGTGCCTTATCCAGACAGGCTTCCTGCAGCTTATTCTGGGAAAGACCATAGGTTTCAGGGTACTGACATATGTACTGATCATCTTTGTCGAGATCCCGGCTCTTGATTTTGTCAATTCGTTCACGGTTCAAAAGAAACTAAAGTATATGCAGTGCATAGTCATATTCTGGGCTCTGTCACTGATCCTTCTGTTTGCGCTCCGGTTCTTCTTCGTCATCGACATGCATAAATCGCTGTGGATATTCAGCGCAAGTTACGGTATTGTACTGGCATTTCTCGGATATATACTCATGAAGGACCGCAGGTATTGTAAAGAAAACGGTATTGAAAGAGACCGGAAATACTTTTTTGCAGGCTGCATATGTTTTGCGGCATTTTCCGCGATCGAGATCATCTCATATGTTACAAAAGAAAAGTTCATCATAACTAACGGAAACAGTCTTCGTATCGGACTGTGCCTCTTCTTCTTTGAGATGCTGATCCAGTTTCTCTACTGGTGGTCCGGAGAGCAGGAAGGAAAGGAGCTGCTGATCAGGATCGGTTTCAATGATCATATGACCGGAGCCGGCAACCGGCGTGCTTTCGAGCAGTTCGAGCAGTCTGATATTAACGGGAATAAAACCTACGGATATGTCATGTGCGACATAAACGGCCTAAAACAGGTCAATGACAGGGACGGACACGAAGCCGGTGACCTGCTTATTAAAGATGTCGCCTCATGCCTTATCGAAGTGTTCGGGGAAAAGAACGTGTACCGTCTGGGCGGCGACGAATTCGCAGCGGTAACGTTTACGGACAATGAGGATGATTTTAGATCGATGACTGCTTCGCTTCGCGAAAAACTTGCTGAAAAAAAGCGCAGCGCTTCGATCGGCGAAGTATTCGTAACGGAAGGCAGCATGGATTACAGGGAAGTCAAGAAGACTGCCGACAGACTCATGTATGATGAGAAAGACCGCTTCTATCAAGGAAGTAATGA
>JAFRIL010000273.1 GCA_017432845.1 Lachnospiraceae bacterium
ATATCGCTGGTGGCCTGATCGGCGATGTTGATTACATCGAGACAGCGTTTGTTACCCAGGGCTATCATGACGATATCCGCATACGCAAGGAGACATGCGGCGGAGCAGTGTATGATCTTGGGTGCTATTGCACGACGATCATCGCCGCTCTTACGGGACAATACCCCGATAAGGTGATGGCTGATGCCGAGTTTAACGATAGTGGTGTCGATATATTCACATCCGTTATGATGCTGTACAAGAGCGGACTGAGGGCGGCATTTAACGTCGGTATGATTTTCCCCGCAGGGGCAGACGGAAGATGGGACAGGCTGTACATCCACGGATCCGGCGGTACCATCTGCTCGGCCGTTGAGTTTAACCAGGCCGGCGAGCTTAAATACACGGTCACATCCGGCGACAGTCAGCTTGTAAGATGCGTTAGCGCACGCCAGAACTATGCGCTTGAGATCGAGCAGTTCGGCCGGTGCATAACAGACGGGGAGGCACCTCATATATCACGTGATTTTTCCGTTGCAAACGCACGGACGATCGATACGATCCTTGGCCGGATCGGATATTAGTAAGAAATCAGATGTAAAAAAGGAGAGAAAAATGAAAAAAAGAATCGGTATTTTGTTAACATGTGTTTTTCTTGCAGCAGGATTTGCAGCCGCAAGCGCTGATCAGGTAAAAGCATCGGATTATATCCTTGTGTCACAGGCGCAGAGCCTTCTTAACACTTCAAGGGATGAGCTCGATCATGCAAAATACAAGAGGGACAAAGCACAGGACAGGCTTGACGATCTGAAGGATAGCGGTGCGAGCGATGACGATATCAGGCATGCACGTGATGAAAGAGATTACTGGGACGACCAGGTCGATAAGAAACAGGATAAGGTTGATGCGGCCGGAAGGATACTTGATTTTGTAAATTCAAGAACGAATGATGAGGTGTTCCTTGCCGGAATGCAGGAGAAGTTCAAAAACGAGGCAACGCTTTATCCCATGCAGCAGAAGATCCAGGGCTCCAAGGATGTTGCCAACGGTGACCTGTACCAGGCACAGCTTCTGCAGCAGGCGATCGCTTCACAGTCGGCGCTTGGCCTTGCTGACCAGGTTGCGGATCTGACCAACCAGTACAATGCCAAGATGGCTGAATACCAGAGCGATCTTAACGCTGTTGCGGCGCTTCAGAAGCAGTACGATGATTTTGCGGCTACACTTGATCTGCCCACAGATTCCGATAAGATCCGCCTTGCGCAGATCAGGAATGATTTTCACGATGTCTGCGTAAAGTATGACAGTCTCCTGAACAACTAAATCTTAAGTATTCGGAGGATGAGGCATTGAAGATAGCAATACTTGGTTACGGTAACCTTGCAAGGGGCGTTGAAAGCGCGGTCCGTCAGAACGATGACATCGAACTTAAATACGTTTTTACGAGAAGGGACCCGTCGGCGGTTACCGTTAAGACAGAGGGCGTTGCGGTAAAACATGTTGATGATATCACGCAGTATAAGAGTGATATCGATGTGCTCGTTATCTGCGGCGGATCGGCCACGGACCTTCCGGAGATGACACCGAAGTACGCAAGTGATTTTAACGTTATAGACAGTTTCGATACGCATGCGAAGATACCCGAGCACTTCGCCAATGTTGATAAAGCGGCGAAGGAGGGCGGACATATCGCGCTTATTTCATGCGGATGGGATCCGGGGATGTTCTCGGTGATGAGGCTTTACGGAAACGCGATCCTTCCCGAGGGCAGTGATTACACGTTCTGGGGCAAGGGCGTCAGCCAGGGACACTCGGATGCGGTGCGCCGCATAGAGGGCGTAAAGAATGCCAAGCAGTATACGATCCCGGTACCGTCTGCGCTCGAGAGCGTGCGCAAGGGTGAAAATCCCGAGCTTAGTACGCGGCAGAAGCACACGAGAGAGTGCTTTGTGGTTGCAAAAGAGGGTGCCGATAAGGCAAAGATCGAGCACCAGATCAAGACGATGCCCAATTATTTTGCAGATTATGATACGACGGTCCACTTCATATCCGAAGAGGAATTTGACCGCGACCATAAGGAGATACCTCACGGCGGGTTTGTGTTCAGAAGCGGCGTGACGGGATTTGATAAGGAACACAGCCACATTGTCGAGTACAGCTTAAAGCTTGATTCCAATCCCGAGTTTACGGCATCCGTGCTTCTGGCGTACGCGCGAGCGATCCACACGTTGCACGGTGAAGGCCAGACGGGCTGCCGTACCGTGTTTGATATTGCGCCGAAGTATCTGGTCGCTGCATCGGATGAAGAAATAAGAGCACATATGCTTTGATCTTTTTGAGACTGGGGGACGGTTCCTCAGTCTCAAAAATGTTTAATGTGTTTTTAATAATACTTAAAAGACCGGTTAAGGAAAGTGCTGTATAGTCTTCCTTGAAATCAAGGAGGTGACTGAAATGTTTACAGCGATTTGTTTAATTCTTTTCCTGATGGTATTTTTTAAGCTGCTCGTCCTGGCGTTCAAGATCGGCTGGGGAATACTTAAGATATCACTGTACCTTGTAGTATTTCCGGTGGTTGCTCTGTCGCTGATCTTTGGCGGGGTTTTCTTCATCGCACTTCCCGTCATCCTGATCGCGGGAGCTACGGGTATGGCTGTCGGGGCTTAAGATGTTGCCAGATATGGCATTTGAGATTAAGGAGGTTGAATCATGCAGATAACACTTGAAGCAGTAGAAAAGGTTATGGAACTTACAGGGGTTGACTATGCGGCTGCAAAGGAAGCACTAGTCAAAGCAGACGGAGATGCCGATGAGGCGATAAAGCTTTTAACAAGCGAAGAAAAATCCGATGACAAGGTCAAGGAAACCGTTGAAAAGATCAAGGCCAAGGTTAAGGAAGGAAACGTTGATAAGATCCAGATCAGCAAGGATGGGGAAATAGTCCTGTCACTTCCGGTGAATATCGGGATCATAGGCGGCATAGTCGGACTGGCTGCGGCGCCCTGGGCATTTATCGCAGCGACGATCGCGACGCTCGGCTTCGGATGCAAGATCGAGATCGTCAAAAAGGACGGATCAACTGACGAGATAGTATAATTGAGACAGAGGGACGGTTCCTTTGTCTCAAAAAGGAGGATGATCATGACAGAGATCGAAGCGATAAGACAGCGGCATTCGGTGAGAAATTACAAGTCGCAGAGGATCGAGGAGGATATTGTCCAAAAGATCCGCGAGATGAGCGATGAGATAAACCGGGAGAGTGGTCTGCATCTGCAGTTTATCGAGGAGGCAGGTAAGACTTATAACAAGCTGCTCAACAGGACGTCGGGGCTTGATTCGGCCCCGAGCGTCATTGCTTGCGTAGGAAACGAATCAATTGATGATCTTGATGAAAAGGTCGGATACTACGGTGAGAAACTTGTCCTGTTTGCACAGACGCTCGGACTCAACACATGCTGGGCCGGGATCTTCAGCAGGAAAAAAATCCCGGTAGAGATCGGTCCGGGAGAAAAACTTGTCATCTCCATTGCGATAGGTTATGGCGAGAATGCGGGAAAGGCGCACACATCCAAGAGCGCGGACCAGCTAAGTGAGTCGGCAAAAGATATGCCTGACTGGTTTACCAAGGGCGTTGAAATGGCGATTTTAGCCCCTACGGCAATGAATCAGCAGAAGTTTGTCATAAAGCTTAATGAAGATGACTCGGTAACGTTCATTGATAAAGGCGGATTTTTTAGCAAGGTCGATCTCGGGATCGTGAAGTATCATTTCGAGATTGGATCCGCGAGGCATATCGAATGAGTGAGCAAAGACCGCAGGCAGGTGATTTTCATGATACGTAAGGCCGAGTATTCCGATCTTGATGCAGTAGAAAGGATATATGAAGAACTGCATGATGCGGAGGAGAATAACGCGATCACGGTCGGATGGAAGAGGGGTGTATACCCTGTGAGAGCCACTGCTGCCGAGGCCTTGAAGCGAAATGATCTGTTTGTTGTTGAGGAGAACGGGGAGGTTCTCGGTGCGGGGATAATCAATCAGATCCAGGTGGATGTGTATGAAGGTGCTCCGTGGGATTACGAGACGGGCGATGACCGCGTCCTCGTGCTCCACACGCTTGTGATCTCTCCGAGGGGCGCGTCAAAAGGTCTTGGAAGAGGATTCGTCGGTTTCTATGAAGAGTATGCGGCAACGCATGACTGCACGGAACTAAGACTTGATACCAACGAGAAAAATCATGTAGCCAGGAAGATGTATCGTGATCTTGGTTATAAAGAGATTGCGATAGTACCCACAACATTTAACGGGATAGAAGATGTAGGTCTTGTCCTCTTGGAAAAGCGGATCGGGCCACATTGATTGAGACAGAGGGACGGTTCCTTTGTCTCAAATAATTGAGACAGAGGGACGGTTCCTTTGTCTCAAAACAGGAAGGTGTGTATGAAAACAGGGAAAATGAGGGTGTCGATCAACGCTCCGGTAGTGCTGGGGATCGTTGGGATCAGTTTTGCGGCTACGCTACTGGGATATATCACGGGCGGGATCACGTCGCGCGTGATTTTTACTACGTACCGGTCCGCACTGTGGTCGCCGATGACTTATCTTCGGGCGTTTACGCATATTTTCGGCCATGCGGACTGGCAGCATTTTGTCGGGAATATGAGCTATCTGCTGTTGCTGGGGCCTATGCTTGAAGAAAAATACGGATCGCGGACGCTGGCGGGAGTGGTGGCCGTCACTGCGTTTTCGACGAGTTTTGTAAACTATGTGTTGTTCCCGAATGTGGCGCTTTGCGGTGCGAGCGGTGTGGTGTTCGCGTTTATACTCCTGTCTTCATTTACGAGCTTTAAGCAGGGCGAGATACCGCTCACGTTTATCCTCGTTTCGGTGATCTTTATCGGCCAGCAGATATTTGAAGGGATATTTGTGCGCGATAATGTATCTAATCTTTCGCATATTGTCGGCGGGATAGTCGGCGGATTTTTGGGATATGAGTTTAATTTGAGACAAAGGGACGGTTCTTCAGTCTCAAAAAACTGAGACACAAGAACCGTCCCCAAGTCTCATCCCCAAGTCTCAACCAGTCTCAAAATAAC
>JAFRIL010000274.1 GCA_017432845.1 Lachnospiraceae bacterium
GGCAAGGAGGTTGGTGAGCTCCAGCTTACCAAGTCAGGCATTTCCGGAATACCGGTATTTAACCTGAGCCATCACGCGATAAGGCTGCTTGAAAAAGATCTGCCGGTTATCGCACTGATAGATCTTATGCCTGATATTTCCGGGGACGATATCACCTCATTCCTGAAAAAAAGGATTGATGATATCGGATCAAGAAGCGTTGAGGAGATGCTTATAGGGATAGTTGCAAAGCCCCTTGGAATCTGCATATGCAAAAGATGCGGGCTCGATCTTAAAAGGACCTGTTCGTCTCTTTCAGACAGAAACATCGCAACGCTTGGCAATATGCTAAAAGGTTTTGATGCAACGGTTAACGGACACGGAAGTTTTGAGAATGCCCAGGTCTCCCAGGGCGGAGTCAGCCTCGATGAGGTGAGCGATCAGTTGGAGAGTACGATAGTATCGGGACTGTATTTTGCAGGTGAGATACTCGATGTTTTCGGTGACTGCGGCGGCTACAATCTTCAGTGGGCAGCATCGTCAGCCATGGTTGCCGCTTCAAGGTAGGTCGATCACATGATCATTATCCGTGATATCAAGATAAATGTGCGAAATGATGAGGCTGTTATACTCGACAGGATAGCCGATATACTCGATATGTTCCGTATATACGGCAAGGCTTTTCCTTCATTTTCATACGAGACATTAAGAAGGTCTGTTGATGCAAGGCATAAGCCCGATATCTGTATAGTAAGGACCGTTAAGGTGCTCATGGATGCTCATGATGAGAAGAAGATCTTAAAGCGCCTTAATGACAATAAAAACATTCCCAGGATCAAAAAGAACCTGTCCAGGATAATCACATCACCTCCGGAAGAATTTGTTATCCCACAGATCATTTACCCAAAGGTTCATAATAAGCCTGTCATCGTAGGCATGGGACCCGCAGGACTGTTCTGCGCCCTTTATCTTGCAAGGTGCGGGGCCTGTCCGATCGTTATAGAGCAGGGAGAAGATGCTGCATCGCGGCAAAGATCGGTTGAGACGTTCTGGAAGACGGGAAAACTGTCGCCATTTTCCAACGTACAGTTTGGTGAAGGCGGAGCCGGGACATTTTCCGACGGGAAGCTTAATACTCTCACCAAAGATACAAAAGGCAGGAATACATTTGTATTAAAAATCCTTCATGAATTCGGGGCACCCAAGGATATAACCATTGACAGCAAGCCGCACATCGGTACCGATATTCTTTCCGTTGTCGTAACAAACATAAGAAATGAGATCATAAGGCTCGGCGGCAAAGTGTATTTTAATACAAAGCTTACCGGGATAAAGATCACAGACGGCAGTATTACAGGCATCAGTGTTACCGATGTCGGAAATGATCATGCTAGGGATATGGATTGTGATACGCTTGTTCTTGCGATAGGGCACAGCGCAAGGGATACATTTGAGATGCTCTTCGGTCTTGACATTCCGATGACAGCCAAGAGCTTTGCCGCGGGATTTCGCATTATCCATCCGCAGGAGAATGTGAACTGTTGGCAGTATATGATTAATGATCCCTCCTCCATCGGACTGGGCCCTGCCGATTATAAGGTGGCAAACACCGCATCAAACGGCCGTCGTGTATACAGTTTCTGCATGTGTCCCGGAGGTTATGTCGTAAATGCTTCATCGGAAGAGGGCAGGCTGTGCGTTAACGGTATGAGCGAGAGCGCTAGGGATGGAAGGTTTGCCAATTCGGCTATAATCGCTGCAGTTGATCCGGATGATTTTATCCAGGATAAGGTTGTACCCGGTCATCCGCTTGCCGGAATGTATTACCAGAGAAGGCTTGAAGAGGAGGCATATAAGCGCGGATGCGGCCGTATCCCCTGCCAGACGTTTACAGGCTTTGAAAGTGGAAATGATGACCACACATTGCCGGATTTATCCGGAGCCGTTAAAGGCGATGTATCATCTGCAAAACTTCGCGGGATATTTACCGATGAGATAGATAAGGCGATAATTGAATCAATCCGTAAATTTGGTTATACTATGAAAGGTTTTGATGATTCTGCCGTACTTTGCGGTGTGGAGGCAAGAACATCAAGTCCTGTCAGGATAACAAGGGGTGATGATCTTATGAGCGCTGTTCGTGGCCTGTATCCGTGCGGAGAAGGCGCCGGATATGCAGGAGGAATCACATCCGCTGCAGCAGACGGCCTTCGGGTCGCAGAGATGATAGCAAACAGATATGCCAAGAGATAATATGACAGACAAAGAAAAAGAGATAAGAAAAAGACTTAGCAACAGACAGAGGATCGTGGTCAAGATAGGCAGTTCCTCTCTTCATCATATGAAGACGGGAGAACTTGACCTAACAAAAATGGAGCGCCTTGTCAGAGAACTTTGCGAGCTCAAAAACCAGGGAAGGGACGTCATCCTCGTATCATCGGGTGCTATAGCTGTCGGCAAGAAGACCGTAAACCTTAATCCTGCAGACAACGATATACCGCTCAAACAGGCATGTGCCGCGATAGGCCAGGCAAGACTTATGATGATATACGAAAGGCTGTTTGCGGAGTATAATCATGTTACGGCCCAGATACTGATGACGCTTCATACGATCACCGAGCCGTCAAGCAGGAAGAATGCCCAGAATACGTTCTCAAAACTGCTCGATCTGGGAGTCATCCCCGTCGTCAACGAGAATGACACGGTTGCGACCCATGAGGTTGAAGATACATTTGGGGATAATGATTTTCTCGCAAGTGTCGTTACGGCGCTTACTGGTGCGGATCTTCTGATACTTCTGTCCGATATTGACGGCCTTTATACTGATGATCCTCATGTTGAAAAAGATGCCAAGCTTATACCCATAATCGATAAGCTTGACGGGAAATATTCCGACATGGCCAAGTCGACGACCGGTACCGGAATAGGTACCGGAGGAATGTCTGCCAAGATAGATGCCGCTAAGGTTGCAACGGCAAGCGGTGCCGATATGGTCATTGCCAACGGTAAGGATGTTTCGGTCATCCATAAGATAATGGAAGGCAGAAACTACGGTACGCTGTTTCTGGCGCACACCGACAAGGGATTTTCAATGACCGAACAGATCAGGAAGAGACTGGAATCAAAATGAAGAAAGCTTTGATTCGCAAGGAAATGCTTGTCAAGCGCCGGAACATGACGGACAGTGAGTGCGGCAGGCTTTCAACTGCCATCTGTGAGCGCTTTCTGCAAAGCGATGAATACAAGAGAGCATCGACTGTTTTGTTATATAAGGCTTACAACAAAGAAGTCGATACGGATATGATATTTAAGCAGGCCATATCAGACGGCAAGAAGGTTGCATATCCACTGTCAAAGATCATTAACGGTGAGCCGGAGCTTACGTTCTATTTTGTAAATGACCTGTCGGATATGAAGAATGGCTACATGGGTATATACGAGCCGGATCCTGACATTGGCAGCGAACCTTTTAACGGATGTGCTGATATCTGCATCACTCCGGGAGTGGCGTTTGACAGGACCGGAAACAGGGTGGGATACGGAAAAGCATTTTATGACAGATATATCAGGCGTCACAGACCGGGTAAGGTGATAGGCCTTGCTTACGAGCTTCAGATAACAGATGAGATTGAGCCCGGGACCAGGGATATACCTGTTGATATTGTGATAACTGATAAAGCGGTGTTTGGATCATGACAAAAGATACGCGCGAGACGATCACAGGGGCCAGGCTTGCCGTAAGCCAAATGTCTGCCGCAAAGAACAGGGCCCTTACATACCACGTTACTACGTTCGGCTGTCAGATGAACGCAAGGGATTCCGAGAAGCTCTCGGGTGTTCTTGAAGAGTGCGGCTTCGTGTATGAGGAAGATGAGCAGCTTGCCGATTTTGTGATATTTAATACATGCACGGTAAGGGATAATGCCGACCAGCGATTCTTCGGACACCTTGGAAGCATTTGCGCCTTAAAGAAAAAGAGGCGTGACATGATCATAGGTGTTTGCGGATGCCTGGCGCAGGAGGATAAGGCAAGGCAGAAGATCCTATCATCTTATCCGCAGGTCGATCTTGTATTCGGTACGCATAACATATTTGATTTCCCTGGACTGGTGTTAAAAGTACTGACCCGCGAAGTTACGACGGGAAAGGGACATATCATCTCGGAAGTGTGGGATGATACCGACATGATCGTTGAGGACATTCCGGTAAAGAGAAACTATAAGTTCAAATCCGGTGTCAATATAATGTTCGGCTGCAACAATTTCTGCTCTTACTGTATTGTACCGTATGTGCGCGGGCGTGAGAGAAGCAGACCATGGCAGGATATACTGCAGGAGATCAGACATCTGGCAGATGACGGAGTTGTTGAAGTTATGCTCCTGGGACAAAACGTCAATTCATACGGACGAGGCCTGCATGATGAGATATCGTTTGCAAATCTTCTTGGCAAGGTGGCAGAAGTCGACGGTATCAAAAGGATCCGTTTCATGACGAGCCATCCCAAGGATCTGTCGGAAGAACTGATAGAAGTTATGGCTTCTTCTGACAAGATCTGCAGGCATATACATCTGCCGCTGCAGTCGGGTTCGACCCGCATACTTAATGCCATGAACAGGCATTACACGAAGGAGCAGTACGTGGATCTGGCGCTTTCTATCAGACAGAGGATCCCTGACATCGCGATAACGACTGATATCATCATCGGATTTCCCGGTGAGACTGATGAAGATGTTGATGATACGATAGATGTGATCAAACAGGTAGGATTTGACGGGGCATTTACGTTCATATATTCAAAGCGTACGGGAACGCCGGCGGCATCAATGCCTGATCAGGTCCCGGAAGATGTTGTAAAATATAACTTTGACAGGGTACTGTCTGTCGTGCAGGATATGAGCAAAGAAAGGGCGGCCCTCATTGAAGGGCAGATCAAGGAAGTCCTTGTTGAAGGCATCAATCGTCAGGACAGCAGTCTTGTTACAGGGCGTCTTTCCAATAACATGAACGTTCATTTTCCGGGAGATGGCTCCCTTATCGGGCAGATAGTTCCGGTTAAGCTGTCAAAGAGCATGGGCTTTTATTATATAGGTGAAACAGTGGGGA
>JAFRIL010000275.1 GCA_017432845.1 Lachnospiraceae bacterium
CGTTTGATACGGTGGATGATCCTGAGACTGCAAGAGACAATTACCTTAGCCAATTCGAATGATTTTACAAAGGAGGAATATGATCTTGCGCCCCGGAGAAAAGATTGTATGCGACACGGGTGTAATGGCTCTTATGGATGAAAGGTAAGCGCTATATGCTTTCGGCGGTTCTATTTTGGTTCTAAAAGCTTTGAAAACGGTGTATAATGTATCAAAAATGGCGGGTAGAATAAAGCAGAAAGCCTATTATTCCTTACATTCGTGAGGGTGGACGTACAATTGCGAAGTGCCCGGCTCACAGCTTTAAGAGGAATAAATGGATCGTATTTTTATATTTAACAGCATAATGCTCGGCACAGGTCTTGCCATGGATGCATTTTCCGTCTCGGTTGCAAACGGACTGGCCGAGCCCGGAATGAGAAAGAGACGGATGTGCGCCATAGCCGGAGTATTTGCCTCCTTCCAGGCTCTTATGCCTATGACCGGGTGGATATGTGTTCATACCATTGTCCTTTGTTTTAAGGCATTTGAAAAGGCAATACCGTATATCGCGCTCATCCTCCTTGCGTTTATCGGCATCAAGATGATCATAGAAGGAGTAAGGGGCGGGAATGACGATGAGATCAGTAAGATCGGAAAGTCCACGCTTCTCATTCAGGGAGTTGCCACATCCATTGATGCCCTTTCCGTGGGGTTTGCGATCGCGGACTATGATCTTACAATGGCACTTATCTGTGCTGCGATCATAGCTACCGTCACGTTTATTATATGCATGCTCGGTCTTGTAATAGGAAGACGGTTCGGTACAAAACTGTCGGGCAAGGCAGAGATCATCGGGGGGATCATACTGGTCCTGATCGGGTTGGAAATATTTTTTACCGGTATTTTTTAAATTTGCTGTTAAGTATCTGTTAATTCTATCCGATATAATAGTTACGAATAGGTGTGGTCTCGAATGGAGTCGGGATCCGTAAACGGGTGATCCGTTCCCTATAATTCAAGGAAGAAGGTGTAATCGTGACAAATTCTATTTACGGTGTCGGCGGCACTTCGTCGCCTCTTAGCGCGTATTCCGCGCAACAGTCAGCCAAAAAGGACAAAATCGCAAAACAGCCGTCTGCGGTTGAAACAAAGGCATGGAAAAGTGTTTCACCCGAAAGCGCTCTTGTTCCGACCGAAAAGGCAGGATATGGAGCAACAGTCGGTGATGTTAACCTGTCGGACAAGGCGAAGGAATACTATGCCAAGCTTAAGGAAAAGTTCGGCAACGTTGATTTTCTCCTTGTAAGTAAGGATATGAAGGAGCAGGTTGAGGCAAATGCAAGCCGTTACGGCAGTGCGGCAAGACCTATAGTACTTATCGATGACGAGAAGATCGAGAGGATGGCGAACGATCCCGCTTATGCGAAGAAGTTTGAGGGTATCATACAGTCATCACTTGACAAGCTTGAGGCAGCAAGGAATTCACTTGCGGCAAGCGGTGCAACTATCAAGAACTTCGGCATGTCGGTAGGTGCGGACGGCAAGACATCATTCTTTGCGGTTATCGAAAAGGCAAGCGATTCGGCTAATAAGATAAGAGAGAAGAATATCGCCAAGCATAAGGCCGAAAAGGCTGACGAAAAGAAGAAGGCCGAGAAGAAGGATGCCAAAGAAAGACTGGAGAAGTTGTCCGGAGATGATAAGGAATACATAGAGTTCTCATCTGAGTCGCTTGAGGATCTGATCGACAAGGTCAGCAGGTATGCGTTTAACGACTCGGCACGTTCGCTTGAATCCCAGGAAGGCCTCGGACAGTCCATAGATTTCAAGGGGTGATGACCATGATGTGGATGGACAGCAGGCTTGTCAATTCGCCTTATATGCCCAAGAAGTCTGCTTCTGTGCCAAGAGATGTCAGAGGAGTCATTGCGGGATTTGAAGCAGCAGACAGATCCGGTAAACCGAAAACCGATGTGTCAGCCATGCGCCGCGCATTAAAAAACAGCGGTACACAGGCATCGCAGTCCTCACCGGTGTCGGTGATCGATGGCATGAAACTGTATTCAATGGCACTAAAAAAAGCACGCCAGACTTCAAAGAATACAGAGCTTGAAAAGAAAAAGCTGAAATACAGTTTCAAAAAGATATCATCCAAGATCATAAGCAGTAAAACATCGACAGCGGCAAGAGAAGCTGTCTCGCAGGCAAAGCGTGAGGTGGAAAAGCTCAAGAAGGCAGCTCGTTCCGGCAAATACGATCCCGAAGAGATCCAGGCGGCACTTGACCATGCAAAAGCTATGGAGCGTATAGCCCGCAAAAAGGTTAAGCATCTCGAGGAAGAGGAAATGGCAAAAAGATGCTCTAAAGGCGAGGACGGTAACGGTGCTGCGCCAATAGATGCCGGTAACCTCGAAGATAAGAAAGATCCGGTTCAGGAAGAGATCGACGATCTTCGGGATGAACTTAGGGATGTTGAAGACAAGGCCGAAAATGAGGAGTATATCGAATCGGAAGAGTTCACGAATGAGATGATAAGCGAGCTGACCTCCGGGATGGAGGAGATGCTTGATGCGATCGAGGAGCTCAATGATTTTATGAACGAACTTGCGGAGAACGTGACCGATATGGATCCGGAAGATATAAGATCGATGACGATCAAACACCGCAATAAGGAGATGAAGGAGATAACCAAGGCAGATGCAGATTATCTCAAAGCGATGTTTGAACATTACGAGCAGATAAAAGCAGACGGAGGAATACCTGTTACATCAGCTCCGGCAGCTGTCGTAGATGTTGCGTTGTAGTTATTCAATCCCCGTCTTGGTAAGGCCCGGGTGCTATGCCCCGGGTCTTATTTTGTGCGAAGCCGGGCCCTGCGAAAGGGTATATTATACAGCATCTTTTGTACAGCAGATGTTGGCAACAGAGCGCTAAACTATTATAATA
>JAFRIL010000276.1 GCA_017432845.1 Lachnospiraceae bacterium
CCAAGCCCGGTTGCAAGAAAGAAAGGCCAGAAGCCCATCCCAGTAAGCCCTGCCGCATAGCTGATCGGATCAAACGGAACAAAAGGCAGGAGCCTGGCTATGAAGATTGACTTTGCTCCGTATGAGACAAAAAACTGATCCACCGATTGAAGCGCTGTCTTTCCGGTCAGTTTTACCACAAAATCCCTTCCGAACAGCCTTGCCAGTCCGAAACATATAGCTGCCCCGAGCATTGCTCCGGTCCAGGAAATGACCGCACCGGCCACCCATCCAAAGACTGCGGCATTTGCAAATGTTATCAGAACCGCAGGTATTGGAGCAGCTATGGATTGGAGTATCATCAGCAGCATGGATATCACTATCGCAAGCGGACCGTAGGAGCGGATATAGTTTTTCACCGCTTCCACATCAGCGCTTCCCAGCATTTTTATAACATTAAGAACAGCATTCCTGCTTGTCGGAACGGAAAATATCAGGACCGTCAGAACCAGCAGTGATACCATTGCCGCAACCTTTAACTTGTTCTGTTTAGTATAGTTTGTCATGCTGTAGTTACCTTCCGTTTTTCATTTATTGTTTTTTGCGGTGACGGATCGGGCTTTGACGGGCGCATAGCCAGCCAGAGAGGACCTCCGGCTATACTGAAGAGTGTGACAAACAAAGCGTATAGCACTGAGATCGTCAGCGACTGCGCGGTGGAAAACCCGTAGGGTGCCAGCAGATAGGCGTAACTTCCCTCGCGAAGACCGTATCCGTTTATTCCGACAGGAACCATGGCGAGTACCGATGATGCACTTACAACCATGCACAGATCCATTATCGGTATCATATCAAGGCCGAGTCCTTTTATAACCCCAGCCACAACAAGTACAACCGTGAATTGAAATATAATCGATTCAACAAAGCACACCGTGATTTTTTTCGGATGTTCTTTTATCACTGCCGAATTGCGGGCAAAAGATTTCCATATACCGGCAAATCGTGTTTCTTTATCTTTCAGCCCTTTTGGAACCCAGCCGGTCATCTGTATAAGAGCAAGAAATATCCCGACAACAAACAGTACCGCCAGAAGGATTATCACTATCGGTTCCGCCTTCTTCGAAAAGACTGCGCCTGCAAGACCCAAGAGAGAGAGTGTGACAGTAGCTATGATCCTTTCCATCACAACAGATGCCGCCGCTCCGGAAACTGTTCCGCTCTCGCGGCCTGCCAGGATCGCTCTTGCTCCGTCGCCTCCTATACTGGAGGGTAGAAAATTGTTAAAAAACAGCCCGCAGGTATAATAACAGAATAAACGCACAAGGGAGATGCTGACTCCCTGTGCGTTTAAAATAGCCCCCCATTTAAGGGCGCTGACAATTACGGACAGCGTAATTGTCAGCAATATCGGGATGATCCAGATCATATTAAAGCCTGCAAGAGCATTGATTATCTCCTGTATATCGGTTGAAATCACCAATATGGTCAGCAATGCCACAGAAATCGCAATTTTGACAATGGTTACCAGTATTTTTTTTGACTTGACTGTTTCCGGATCCCGATCCATATTTCCAATACCCTTTTTCTTTGCTTAGTTATTTACCACAGACAGGTCGGAGTATACCTGATCATCCAAATTCTGATCGGTTCCTGCCCATCCGCTGAAGCTTGCATCATAGTTTCTTGCCTGATCGTATCCTGCGATCCTAAGAACGATCGTTGAGAAACCTGAACGTATTCCGCCTGTGCAGTATGCGATGATAGGCTCATCCGTGCTGTATCCGAGAGGCTCCACACGTGCTCTTATCTCAGCAGGAGTAAAGAGAGTTCCGTCATCATGATAGAAGTCTTTATACCATACGTGTAATGAGCCGGGTACTCTGCCGTTGCACTTTTCTCCGCTGTTTGTAAGTGCCGAATACTCCTGGTCATCACGAACGTCAAGAATATTATCATCAAGATGAGATGCCAGGTACTCTGTTGAAGCGAAGAATTCATCGTTTTTCTTAAGAGAAGGCTTGTCAGTAGGCGTGATCTCTGTCTTCTCGTCGGTTACTTCGCCGCCGGCTGCTTTCCATGCCGGGATTCCTCCGTTGAGGATGTATGAGTTATCAAGTCCGTAATACCTGAGGCTCCAGAGCTGACGGCCTTCTTCGCCCCATCCGTTAAGTGGATCATTGTATATTACCACGGTCTTTGTTCCGTCTATACCAAGTGCTGCAAGCTTTTCTGCCAGAACATCGGGGTCATCCAGAAGTGACCACTCACCGCTGTCTTGAGGAACATCTACATTTGACCAGCTCTGCCATGTTGCATTTACAGCACCGGGGATGTGCTCGTCATTATAAGCATCCTCTGCGCGCGCATCGATTATTACAACATCATCAAAGTTATCTTTAAGCTTGTCGACTGACCAGACAAAGCTGTCAAAGCGCTCCTGATCGCCATCCCTCTCCGTAACATATTCTGTAGGAGTGGGTAAAATCGCATCCCCCGCGTTTGATTTTCTGATCTCACGCGTGGTGAAGGTATACTCCGTTGCTCCATCGGTCTTTTCCGAGTCAGCTGCGGCCTCATCCGAAGCTGCTGCCGCATTGCCTGCCGCTGCCGCTGCTGCCGCCGCGTTGTTGTCCGCTGCATCTGCCGTAGCCTGAGCAGGTGCGGGCTGGGATACTTCAACGGTCGCACATGCCGTAAGGGACAATGCAAGAGAGCCTGCAAGTACGAGCCCAAGAAGTTTCCTGTTGATTAGATCTGCTTTTTTCATTTTCTCCTCCTTTTGGGATCCCTTTGATAAATCCCGTTCAGTGCATGTAAATCTGACATCACTATAATATGCAGGAGGACATGGTGTGAGAAGAACCGGATAGTTATAGGACGCGATAACCAAAGGTTATATGTGCGAAAATATTGTGTTATAATACCTATTATATCGATAGGATTATAAATGTAAATGTATTTTTTGTTTTAAGAAGGAGATTTGCCATGACTATAATGCAGCTCAAATACATAATAGCCATCGATGAAGAGTGCTCCATGAGAAAGGCGGCCGATAAGCTGTACGTGTCACAGCCCGGCCTTTCTTCTGCTGTAAGGGATCTGGAAAATGAGATAGGTATCCAGATCTTCGAGAGGGTTCACAACGGAGTAGTGACCACGGCAGCGGGCGCTTCTTTTATCGCGTATGCCAGAGGTGCCGTGGAGGAGTTTGAGAAGATAGAGGGCAGATACTTAAACACTCAGAATGTCAGACCGTCGTTCTCGGTATCCATGCAGCACTATACCGTGGCGGTAAACGCTTTTATAGATACGGTCAAAGAGTATGATCTTCCGGAGTACCAGTATTTCGTAAGAGAGACTCAGACCGGAGAGGTCATAGAGGATGTCAAGACACTTCGTAGTGAAGTCGGTGTCATAGCTTTAAGTGATTTTAACAAAAATACGTTTCTGAAGATATTTGCCGATGCATCGCTTGATTTTCATGAGCTGTTCAGCAGAAATACCTATGTATATCTGAAGAAGGACCATCCTCTTGCGGACAGGGAAGAACTGTCGCTTGATGAATTGCAGGATTACCCGTGCATGGTATTTGACCAGGGTGATAATACGTCCTTCTACTACAGAGAGGAGGCTCTTGCTACCTATGATTATAAGAAGGTCATCAGTACCAATGAAAGAGCCACATCCGTTGAACTTATGCTGGGTCTTAATGGTTATGCTGTGGGAACCGCCATGCTGGATGACTCGCTTAATATTTCCGAGATAAAGGTTGTTAAGCTTAAGGAAGATGAGAGTCTGACATTCGGTTATCTCACAAGGAAAGGAGCAGTTCTCAGTGAGATGGGACAGACATTTGTCACAAAGCTTGAAGCGTACAAAGAAAAATAGACAGTGAATAAAAAATTTTTAGTTGACATAAATTACAACCGAGAGTATTATAATAATAGATATCATAATTGACTTGGGGAGTCAATGATTGATAAGGGTATGATATACTTAGAGGGGATAGGTATATTATGAAATGTCGTATCACTATGGGAATGATAGCCGCAGTGCTTGTCATTGCGGCAGCGTTCCCGGTACAGGTCCATAGCGCGACTGTATCATCCGGAACGGTCAAAGCAAAGAGCGGGTTCGTAAGATCTTCCGCAAATGCTTCTTCGGCTGTTTCGTTTTGCGTCTCTTCGGGTGACGAGGTAGCGATCCTCGGTCAGGAGAAGGCCAAGGACGGCAAGGTATGGTACAAGGTAGCGGTCGGCACATCAGTCGGATATATCCGTTCGGACCTGGTTTCCAAGACAGACAAGAAAACAAACGTAAGTGACGCCCTTGTTAAGGATACAAAGGCTTCTTCGAATACGGCCAATACACAGGCTGCCACAGCGGCAGCCGCAAATGCAACGGCCGCAACAGCTGCAACTGCCGGGACAACTTCGGGCTCGGCCGGCACAATAAAGGGAACGAGCGTCAGGATGAGAAAGAACGCATCGCTCAATTCGGGTGTAGTCACTTATCTTGATAACGGTGCGAACGTAACGATCCTTGCGGAAGGAAAGGCCGCAGACGGCCAGGTATGGTATCAGGTAAGAAACGGTGACCAGACCGGTTTTATAAGAAGCGACCTGGTAAATAAGGCAGCATCTGCCACGCCGGCAACTGCCACAGGCCAGACGACAGTAGCAGCAACAGGAACAACAACAGCAACAGCAACTGCATCCGCCTCATCCGGCAACGTTGTCAAGACGATAGAGCCCGGAACGGGACTTGTGAAGGGTGTTAATGTAAGGATAAGAAGTAACGCCAGCACTGCAGGCGATATAGTCACCACCGTCAGTTCCGGATGCGAATTAAAGCTTACCGGAGTCGAGAAGGCTACGGACAGGGAGTGGGTCAAGGTGGAGACGACCGTCCAGGGTAAGAGCGTTTCAGGCTATATAGCAAGAGATTACGTAACAGTGACCAAAGAAGTCAAAGAGGTCACCCAGACGACGCAGACACTAGTCGGAAGCGACAACACCACCACAAAGCTGGTCAGCAGCACAGATAAGAATGATACGGGACCGGGGGATGCCGCCGCCAAAACGACGGCGGACGACACCGGCCCAGGAAATACGGCATCCATAAAGGGTGTCGGGGTGAGGATCAGACAGGCACCTGTTGATGGCAGCGTCGTCTGCCAGCTCTCATCGGGCCATCCGCTCACCATTACCGATAAGAAAGAAGGAAGCGACGACTACACCTGGTACCAGGTGTCTTTTTCGTATTTGGGAAGCAATAAAGAAGGCTTCGTAAGAAGCGATCTTGTGACCGGGACCGAAAAAGAAGAAGCAGATGCACCTGTCGGCGATGATGATTTTGAAGAGTCGATATCACCTCTTCCTGACAGCTATAAGAACGCGCTCAGGGCTCTTTATGCAAAGCATCCGAAGTGGAAGTTCGAGGCAGTCGATACCCACCTTGAGTGGAAGGATGCGCTTGCAGCCGAGTCATCCGTAGGCAAGAACCTTGTATCCAAGAACTCGATCGCTTCGTGGAAATCAACCGCGCCCCAGGCATACAACCAGGCGTCTAACCAGTGGTATACTTTTGACGGCGGAAGCTGGGCATCGGCTTCCCCCGAGCTTATCGCTTATTACATGGATCCGAGAAATTTCCTGAACTCGAGCGGAATATACATGTTTGAAAAGCTCGACCACTCGGATACACAGACGAAAGAGAGTGTATCAAGGATGCTTACCGGAACGTTCATGAGCGGGGAAGTTACGGATTCGGACGGCGAGACGTTCTCATATGCCGAGAAGTTCTGCGAGGCCGGAGAGGAGACCGGGGTCAGCCCGTATCTTCTGGCAGGCCGAGCCCTTCAGGAGCAGGGGATCCGCGGCACGAGCCAGAGCATAGCGGGTAATGTCGCAGGCCATGAAGGGTATTATAATTACTTTAACGTCGGGGCATATGCATACAGCGGAAGGAGCGCCACGATAAACGGCCTTATATATGCAGCCGGATCCGACGATGATTACAAGCGTCCGTGGAATACGAGAGCAAGATCCATATACGGCGGTGCGAAGTATCTGTCCGAAAAGTTCATCCAAAAAGGACAGAACACTTTGTACTTCCAGAAATTTAATGTTGTCAACGAAGAGAATACGCTGTATTCTCACCAGTATATGTCAAACATCCAGGCGGCATCGTCGGAAAGCTCCAGACTCCAGCTTGCATACCTCGGTGACGATGAGGTATTAACATTCCGCATCCCGTTCTACCGCAACATGCCGGAGAATGTTTGCGAGAAGCCTGTATCGGATTCGAATCCGAACACGTATCTGTCATCGCTCTCAATAAGCGGATACGAGCTGACCCCCGCATTTTCGGGCGTGACCGACAAGTACGTAGTGACCGTGGACCCGAACCTCGAAAAGGTTAAGATAGAGGCATCGGCGGTATGTTCGTCATCGTCGGTCGGCGGTGTGGGAGAGTACCCGATAGAGCCCGGAACGAATACACTGTACGTAAGCTGCAAGGCAGAGAACGGTTCGGTTAAGACATACACCATAACGGTATACAGATAAGACATGAAAAGAGGGAAGAACATGGGACATTATTCATCAAAGATCGTAGCCGGCGCGGCACTTTTTATGCTCCTTGGGCTTGTTGGCGCAAAGGGGGTATACGCGGAAGGCTTATCGGTATCTGCCGATAAGGATGCGTGCGAGAACGGGGACAAAGTGACCGTTACGGTTGATGCGAGCGCCATAGAGGGAGAAACTCCTCCCGACATACAGGTTGAATTTGATGCCAACAGGCTTAATTTTGAAAATTGCTCGGTCGAATACGGCGGTGGCGGCGGAGGACTTGTGACATTCAAGGACAAGCAGGCGACTGTCGAATTTACGACTCTTTCCGGAGGAGATGCCACCGTTAACGTTACGGCGACAGCCGAAGATGCCGCATCCCCCGAGACAGCGAGCGTAACGATAGCCGTAAACGGCGAAGATACTGCAGCAGCCATGTCTTCGACAAGTACCGCGACAGGCGTTTCGGAAGGTTCCATCGATATAGGCGAGGGAAGGGTTGTCCAGAAGGTATTTGCCGATGAGTACATGCCCGTTCTCTTTCACAAGGATACGACCGATTACAAAGGCGAGACGGTTGAATGCGCATCGTTTGACATGGGCGACATGAAAGTGCTGTATACTTCCGATGCGGCGGGAGCCGACGGAAAGTTCATGATAATAAATGCCGCAACAGGAGAACTTGAAGATTTCAGGATGATCCAGGGCATCGAAAATCGTTTCATCATCGTTTTATCCGACTGCGAAGGTCCCATTCCCGAAGGATATACGAAGGCCGTGCTCGAGTGGAACGGCCAGACGCTTACGGCCTTCATGGAGGAAGACGTTGCAGCCGGCTCGGCACAGAGCATCGACGGCATAAACCCTGCGGATTTCTTCCTGGTATATGCCATGAGCTCGGAGGGAAACAAAGGCTGGTACAGATACGACAAGAATGAAGGCACGTACCAGAGGTTCATAAATACATCGGCATCGGCAGTTGAAGGGGAAGATTCCGAAAGTGATGATGAAGGAGAGTCATCCGGCAGTTTCCTCGATGATCTTATCCCTAAAAAGGTTCAGTCGATACTGCTCATGGTGTGTGCACCGCTTGCGCTCATTCTCATCATAACGGTCATCATCCTTGCGATCAAGCTTCATGATTATGCCGAAGATCTCGATATTTTCTATGAGGAATACTATGGCGATGCAGAAGACGGATACGGCGAGGACGACGAAGATGAAGA
>JAFRIL010000277.1 GCA_017432845.1 Lachnospiraceae bacterium
AGCCAATCTTATCTGAAAGGGGGATAATCGCACCTTCCCTGACAAATACAGGTATCCTGTCGATCGGCGCCTCGGAGCTGATTATCTGTCCGCCCTCATAATACTTTCCTGTGTGAAAATCATACCATCCGCAGCCTTTGGGAAGATATACATCCCTGGACTTGTGTGTCTCTTTCGTCTCTTCCAATCCGGGAAGATAATACATCGGCCTGTATACCGGAGCGATGAGCATAAAAGGACCGAAAAGATATTCGTCCTCAACAAGGCTTGCCTTATCGTCATCGGGAAACTCCGCGATAAGGCTTCGCATGATCATCTCTCCCTCAAAATGAGCTGCAGCGGCAAGAGAATAGATATAAGGCATCAGACGGTATCTGAGCCTGATATGATCCGTGATAGCATCATAGAACATATCTCCTTTTTTGCCGAACTGCCAGGGCTCCCTTGGTGTATCTGTTCCGTGCGATCTGAAGACCGGAAGGAAGGTTCCGAACTCGAGCCATCTGGTATACAGTTCCCTGTACCCCATGTCATCAACACCGTCATTATAGTCCCCGTGCCAGAACCATAAGGGTTTGTGTTCCGTATCGTTGCAGCCGCGATTTTCGTATTTATCGTTTACGACAAAAAAACCGCCGATATCAAGCGTCCAGTATGGCATTCCCGTAAGGCTCATCCTGATGCCCTCAACGATCTGTCTGCGAAGTGTATCATATGTGGCGGTAATGTCACCCGACCACAATATCGCCCCAAAGCTCTGAATACCTGTATAGCCTGATCTGGTCAGATTCACCACTCGCTTTTCGGGATATGTTTTTCGCCAGTTTTCATATATACCCTTTGCATGATACAGACCGTAGGAATTGAGACGTTCATTGTCCATCGATCTTTTTGACGTTTCGGTAACAACCAGATACCTCTCTTCTTCCGGCTTTTTTGTACTGCCGCTCCAGTCCGCATCCGAGAACGGCTCGGCATTATCGCACCATAATGCATCCGTACCGGATGACATGATCTCCTCCGTCGTCTGATCCCAGTACAGTTTCGCTGCATTTTCGTCAAACGCATCATACAGGTTTGAATTAGGAAGCAGCATCTTTTTTTCGGCAAATTCCGCATAGTTTTCGGAATCGGGACTCATGTTGGGCCAGATGCTTACCATGAAATGAACGTTTGAGTCATGAAGATGGCTGACTGTTTCAGCAAGGTTGGGATACCGGCTCTTGTCAAACTTCTTTTCTCCCCACAGTCCTTCTTCCCAGCTGTACCAGTCCTGGACGATGCAGTCGATCGGAATTCCGTCGTTCCTGAATCTTCGGGCCACTTCGCACAGTTCTTCACCGGTCCTGTACCGTTCCTTGCTCTGAATATATCCAAACGCCCACCTGGGCAGCATTGACGGCAGTCCGGTGATACGGTGGTAAGATCCGATAAGTGAGTTGATGTCCTCGCCCAGAAATAAGTAATAAGAAAGCGTATGCCCGCTGTCTATGGAAAACCTGATCTGTCTTTTGCAGGAAGAAAAGATCATACTGCTCTCGGAATCGATAAGTATCGCGTAGTGACCTGTCGTAACCAGAAACGGTATCGCGATCCTCATGTTCGATTCATACAGATATTCCGTACGATCCCGCAGGTTCATGATCCCGTCCTCATACTGTCCCATCCCGAGAAGCATTTCGGTATCCCCGATATCCCCGATATCAAAGCAGAGTTCTATCGAATATGTTTTTCCCGCAGGGATCTTCTTCATGGCATCGGCATAAGATACTTCCCCGTTCGCGGTCTGCTTCGTTGAAAGTGATCCATCGCCGGCCTCATATCTGTATATGGTCTTTGGCGTAAACGATACCATGCTCTGCCTTACCACACACTTTTTATTCCATGTAAAATCAATGGGGTCGCTGTCACACGTCCCCATTAACTTTTCCGATGATCCGGAATATGTTACGTGTATGATCGAATCACCGATTTTTTTTATCGTTCTTTCCAAGGGTTATCCTTTCACTGCTCCGGCAGTCATACCGGAAACTATTTATTTCTGGCCTATCAGATAAACGAGCAGCACCGGAAGGCTCGTAAGGAGGATGTCCGCACAAACCAGATTCCAGTCCTTGAAATACATTCCGAAGAAATTATAAACCGACAGCGTCATCGGCCACTGTTCACTCCTGTTAAGAAAATAGAGGGGTGAGACAAACTCATTCCATGTATTGAGGAAAGTAAGTACGGTCGCTGTTGCGACAGCCGGCTTGAGCATCGGGAATACGATAAGGAAAAACAATCCGAACGGACCGCACCCGTCTATTACCGCAGCTTCATCAAGTTCCACGGGAACCTTGGCAACAAATCCGTGTATCAGAAACGTCATAAAGGGAAGCTGCATTGAAGTATACAGTAATATGATACCTGCAGCGGTATTGTTAAGATGAAGGAACTGCAGTACTTTTGTCAGTGCCACATAGTTGATCGGAAGTGTTATCCCGAGTACCAGGAACATATACAAAAACTTGTTAAGCTTCGTCTGGTTCCTTGATAACACGTATGCGGCAAGTGCCGCAAAAAACACACAGAGGATAACCGATCCGGCGGAATATATAAGGCTGTTGGCAAACGACGTTGCAAGTTTTCCTTTTTCGATGACCTTTATAAAGTTCTCCCACTGTATCGGAAGAGCGGGGAGTTTTAAATTCATTGCCGCAGCCGATTTTTTGTCCTTAAGGGAATTGAAGATTATAAGGAGCAGAGGAATCAGGCATATCGCCGAAAAGATCCAGGCAATGATATTTCTTAAGACAGACAAAGCGATCTTCTTGCTCTTCATCACTCCACCACCTCATTTCTTGTCATTATCCTGATCATGTATATACCGACAAAGATCATTATAACAAACATTACCGATGACAGTGCCGTTCCGACAGCATACTGTCCG
>JAFRIL010000278.1 GCA_017432845.1 Lachnospiraceae bacterium
CCGAAGTTTCCGTGTCCGTCAACAAGCGCAATCCCCTTTTTGAACTCCTGACTCATGACAACGAGACAGTCATATATGGAGCTGTCCCCGTGAGGATGGTATTTACCCATCGTATCACCGACTATACGGGCACTCTTTAAGTGAGGACGGTCATATCTGTTGTTCAGCTCGTACATATCGTAAAGAGTTCTTCGCTGAACAGGCTTTAGTCCGTCCCGTACATCCGGAAGTGCTCTTGAAATGATGACAGACATCGCATAATCGATGTATGACTTCTGCATCACGTCGGAGTATTCAGTTTTGATAACGGTCTCTTCGATCGGCTGTGCCGAAGCTTTCCGGGCCATTTACTATATCTTCCTTTCTGATGAAGGCGGCTCAGAAATCAAGCTGAGCTTCCTTGGCATGTCTGTATATAAAATCTTTTCTCGGTGCAACATCGTTACCCATGAGCATCTCGGTCGTATTGCTCGCAAGCCTTGCATCTTCTATCTCTACAAGCTTTAATCTTCTTGCTGCGGGATCAAGCGTAGTCTCCCACAACTGCGATGCATCCATCTCACCGAGACCTTTATAACGCTGGAGTTTGAATCCGGTATGATTTTTCCTGTATTCCGCAAGTGCCTTGTCATCATACAGGTATTCATCCTTGCCTTTTGAAGGCATTGCTTTATACAAAGGAGGCATTGCTATATAAACATGTCCCTCATATATCAGTTCGGGCATGAACCTGTAAAACAGCGTCAGAAGAAGGGTTGAGATATGTGCACCGTCCACATCGGCATCGGCCATAATGATGATCTTGTCATAGCGAAGCTTTGATATGTCAAAATCATTCCCGTAACCTTCAGAGAATCCGCAACCGAACGCATTTATCATTGTCTTGATCTCTGCATTTGCAAGAACCTTGTCAATGCTGGCCTTTTCCACGTTCAGTATCTTGCCCCTGATAGGAAGGATCGCCTGGTAATTACGGTTTCTGGCCGTCTTGGCGCTTCCTCCCGCGGAATCACCCTCCACGATGAATATCTCACATTTCTTCGGATCCCTGCTCTCGCAGTTGGCAAGCTTACCGTTGGAATCAAAAGAATACTTCTGCTTGGTGAGCATATTGGTCCGGGCTTTTTCCTCGGTCTTCCTGATCTTCGCAGCCTTCTCGGCACAGGCAAGAACGGCTTTTAATGCGTCGAGATTACGGTCAAAATAATGAGGGACCTCGTCTCCGGTGATCTTGGAAACGGCCTTGGCAGCGTCCTGGTTATCCAGTTTGGTCTTGGTCTGTCCTTCAAATCTCGGATCCGGATGCTTGATGGAAACAACCGCAGTCATCCCGTTTCTTATGTCCGCACCGGTAAAGTTCTGATCTTTATCCTTTAGGACGCCAAGTTCCCGGGCATAACTGTTCATCACGTTTGTGAACATTGTCTTGAACCCGGTAAGATGTGTTCCGCCTTCGGAATTGAATATATTATTGCAAAATCCAAGAACGTTCTCATGGAACTCGTTCACGTACTGGAATGCTATCTCAACCGTAATACCGTCACATACGCCCGAGAAGAATACGGGTTCACATACATTTTCCTTGTTACGGTCAAGATCCTTGATGAACCCGATTATACCGTCGGGTTCGTGAAATACTTCCTTATCGTTCGGAACTACTCTCTTATCACAGTAATGAATGGTAAGTGTTGGATTAAGATACGCCGTCTCATGAAGTCTGGATTTGATATCCTCTTCTTTGAACCGCGTCTTCTCAAATATCTGGTCATCCGGCAGGAAATTTATCTTGGTTCCGGTGGAACGGCTCTTTCCTATGATCGGAAGAAGGCCCTTTTCAAGCTTGATGGAAGGTACTCCTCGGCTGTATCTGTCATGATATACATTGCCGTCACGTCTGACTTCGATATCAAGATATTCGGACAGGGCATTTACAACACTTGAACCAACTCCGTGAAGACCGCCGCTTGTCTTATAGACATCATTATCGAACTTACCGCCCGCATGCAGTGTGGTAAATACGACACGCTCGGCAGAAACTCCCTTTTCATGCATGCCAACGGGAATACCGCGGCCGTCATCCTCTACGGTCGCACTGCCGTCCTCTTCAAGAGTCACATATATATTGCTGCAAAATCCAGCTAAATGTTCGTCTACGGAATTGTCTACGATCTCGTAGATAAGATGGTTAAGACCCTTTGTAGTGGTGCTTCCGATATACATACCCGGACGCGCCCTGACAGGATCGAGACCTTCAAGAACCGTGATGCTTTTGGCATCATAATTTGACTGTGGTGTCATATCTTACCCCTGAAAAATATCAGCTTTATGCTATCCCCATCTATAGGATTATACCATAAAATTCTGATTTTTCAAGGAGAAAACACAAGGTATGGTATGGTAGTGCCTACACCATACTAAAGGTGGTGGCTTCTTCCACTTTCCTTCTGAGCTGTGCATGTGCCGGATCCGAAAGATCCGGATCTTCTTTTAATATGACATCCGCATCATTTGCCGCTCTTTTTAGCACAGCCGAATCGTTATATATATCTCCTATGCGGAATTTGATATCACCGGACTGCCTGATTCCGAATATATCCCCGGGTCCGCGCTGCTTAAGGTCTTCTTCGGCTATCGCAAACCCGTCATTGGAGTTTTTCAGTATCTCAAGCCTTTTCATCGTACGCTCGTTTTTCGTACCGCTCATGAATATACAGTAAGACTGGTCCCTTCCGCGGCCTATACGGCCTCTTAACTGGTGCAGGGCGGCAAGTCCGAAACGGTCGGCATCTTCGATCAGCATGACTGTGGCATTGGGTACATTGATACCTACTTCGACAACGGTTGTGGAAACAAGTACATCCGTATCTCCGTTTGCAAACGAATCCATTATCTTCTGCTTTTCGGATGCCTTCATCTGACCGTGAAGCATCGAAACCTTTATCCCGTCCGCCGACAGATAACCCGACAGCTCCTTTGTCATGTCAGAGACATTTTTTGCCTCGAGTCCCTCACTTTCTTCAATAAGCGGACAGATCACATATGCCTGGTGATGTGCCAGCACCTCTTTTCTGATAAAATCATATGCCTTCTTTCTGTAGCTCTCGTTTACAACAGCATTCTTTATCGGAAGTTTATGTGCGGGAAGCTCATCTATGACTGATATATCAAGATCCCCATACAATATCATCGCAAGCGTTCTTGGAATGGGAGTTGCGCTCATTACAAGGATGTGACAACTGTCATTGCTGTTTTTCTGTGAGAGCATATCGCGCTGCATCACACCGAAACGATGCTGTTCATCAGTGATCACAAGGGCCAGATCGTTGTAGATGACCTTTTCCTGAAACAGAGCGTGAGTACCGATGATAATGTCAGCTTCATTATTCTTTATCATCTCTCTGACATTGTCAGCTGCACTTTTTGTCATCGAACCGGTAAGAAGCACGACTTTAAGATCACATCCTGAGCCTTTAAGAAGCGAGGATATATAATCATAATGCTGGCCGGCAAGGATCTCGGTGGGAGCCATTATCGCGCTCTGTTTTCCTGAAAGGGATGTCATAATTGCCGCAAGCGTTGCTATAATCGTCTTACCGCTTCCGACATCGCCTTGTATCAGCCGCCGCATTGAACGTTTACTTGTAAGATCGCTCTTTACTTCGTTCCAAACACGCATCTGGGCATTGGTCAGCTTATACGGAAGCTTCTCTATTATCCTCTCGCACCTTGCGTCTTCTATGATGTTAAATGAATTAACATCATATTCTTCTTTTGATCTGTTTATCCGAAGGGACAGTATAAATGCCAGGAACTCATCGTATACAAGGCTTTCGCGCGCTTTGATAAGGGTATCCTCATCCTTCGGAAAATGCATGTCATAAAGACGCCTGTCATACCCGTCGCCAAGATAGTCAAATGCCATGCCGACGGTTTTTGTTACAGCTCTGTTCGTAAGCCCTTTTGTAAGCGCATAAACAGGATTGATACGACCAAGGAGCCTCTCATACTCCTCAACCTTCCATATCATCGGCTGTCTTACATGGAAATGATCCCCTTCTGCCGTGATGATACCTCTGAATATATGGGTACTTCCTACATTAAGAGACTTGGACAGATACGGCATGTTAAACCAGACGGCATTAACAGCAGTATGGTCACAGCTTAGCATAACAGACGTTATCGTTAGCTTTCCGGCTCTTTTTACCAACGGTCTTGCACAGACGACGGCGCAAAATGCAGTCATACTGTCGAGCACAAATTCTTCGGGCCCTGCGATCTTTTCATATACTATATAATCTCTCGGGAAATAAAAAACACAATCCTCTACGGCTCTTATACCGAGCTTTTCGTAGAGAATCGCGTTTTTATCACCGATCCCTTTTAATTCAGTAAGTTTTGTCATCTTATTCTACAGAGATGATGTAATAATATATCGGCTGACCGCCGCTGTGGAGCTCAACGGACATATCCGGATATTTTGCTTCAACATTTTTGCAGAGTTCTCCGGCAAGTTCCTCATCAACTTCTTCGCCATAGTAAATACATATGATCTCCGAAACATCATCGACCATTTTATCGAGCATAGATAGAGCTGTATCTTCGACAACGGTACCGACCGCGAGTATCTCATGATCGCCGATACCCATAATATTGCCCTTTTTGATATCCATGCCGTTGATAGATGTATCTCTTACAGCATATGTTACCTGACCGGTCTTGACACGGCTTATCGCATCGACCATTGCCGCTTCATTTTCCGCACTGGAGGCATCATTCATAAATGTGATCAGTGCGGTTATACCCTGTGGAATGGTCTTCGTGGGTATGACTATGACTTCCTTGTCCTCGACAAGATACTGGGCCTGATTGGCCGCAAGTATGATGTTCTTGTTATTCGGAAGAATGAAAACGGTCTTGGCAGGTACTTTTTCGATAGCGCTCACAACATCATCGGTCGAAGGATTCATTGTCTGTCCGCCCGTGATGAGATTATCAACGCCAAGTCCCATGAATATCTCATCCAGGCCACTGCCGCAAGATACGGCAACAAATCCCATCTCTTTTTCGGGTTCGGCAAAAACCTTTGCTGCAGGAATATCCTTTGCCTTCTCCGAAGGCTTGTCAGAAGCTTTATCTGCAGGTTTTTCTTCGGCTGACGAAGCGCTTTTTTCTTCGTTTTCGGCAAATGCATTGCCGTCATCTTCTGCCTCTTCAAGGACCGCAGGTATCTCCTCGCTGTCCCAGGGCTTGATCACAACATTATCTATCGTCCCGAATGACAGACACTTTGAGATGATCCTGCCGGGCTCATCCGAAAATACTGATATGGAAAGGCTCTCCTGCTGTCCGGTTATACGTGCGCCTTTTCCGTTTGCATCAAGATACTCCAGCAGGTTCTCAGAATCTTCCTTATCATATGAACTCTTTGTTATAAGAGTAAGCGAAGTCTCATATGTGATAATCTTCTCTTTAGAAGGAGCACTTCCGGCTGCACAAGGCTTTGATACTGTAAATATTGCATCAACGTCCTCGCCCGAATACTCTGCATATCCGCCCTTTAATATCTCAAGAAGTCCCTGTCCGCCGGAATCCACAACTCCTGCTTCTTTTAATACGGGAAGCATGTCCGGAGTCTTCTGCAGGACGTCTTCGGCATAAAATATTATTTCTTTAAAATACGAATCAAAATCCTCTGATCCGGTATTTACTTCAAGAGCGCGCTCGGCAACTGCGCGGGCAACTGTCAGTATCGTACCTTCCTTCGGCTTCATGACAGCCTTGTATGCTGTCTCGACACCCTTCTGGAGAGCCTGTGTGAAGACCTCCATATCGAGTTCTTCCTTGTCTTTGATGATCTTGGTAAAGCCACGGAACAACTGTGACAGGATGACACCCGAATTACCTCTGGCACCTCTCAAAGAACCTGATGAAATCGCCTTTGAAAGTGTCATTAGATTCATATCGCCGATGTTCTCCACTTCATTAACGGCCGACATGATGGTAAGTGACATATTCGTCCCGGTATCTCCGTCGGGAACCGGGAAAACGTTCAGTTCATTGATTATTTCTTTTTCGGATTCGAGCCTTTTGGCACCTGCCAGAAACATATCAGCAAGTGTCCTGGCGTCGATCTTATTTGACTGCAACTTCAAAATCCTCCTGTGCTTTAGTCGATAACCCTTACACCTTCAACAAAAACATTTATCTTGTCGATCTCAAATCCCGTAAACTCTTCAACCTTATATTTGACATTGTTTACAAGATTTGAAGCAACGGTGCGGATATTGACTCCGTAGCTTACGATCACATGAAAATCAAGGATGAGCCTGTTATTCTTCATCACTACATTTATACCTCTTGCAAGGTTTTCCTTCTTGAGCAGTTTGGCGATACCGTCTGACATCGAAACAGCCGCCATACCTACTATACCGAAGCATTCAACAGCTACGCTTCCCGCATACTGGGCAACGACATCAAGATCTATTATCAGATTACCGGAACCTGTTGCCAAAGCTTCCTTCATGATCAATCCTCCTTTATCACATCAAAGGTCATTTCAAACAAAAAGCAGGTATATTATACACATAAAAACTTTTACTTGCAATGAATATTAACTTTTGATAAAATACCGATGTTGCGTTAAAAATCCGACGAATTTTGTATAGATATCTTTCAAGGAGGTTTCGTCATGGCAAAATGTGATATATGTGAAAAAGGCGTTCACTTCGGCAATAACGTAAGCCACTCTCACAGAAGGAGCAACCGCATTTTCCATTCAAACGTAAAGCGCGTTAAATGTATGGTAAACGGCACTCCCAAAACACTTCATGTTTGTACGAGATGCTTAAAGAGTGACAAAGTCGAAAGAGCTTAATGAATGAATAAAAAAGAACCTCTTATGAGGTTCTTTTTTTATGCCTGTCACTCAATGTCACCGGTAAGATCATCTGATCCTACGGCATTTCGTACTTCTTCATCCGATACGGTAGTCTCCTTCTTTGCGGTTATCTTGTTCATTATCTCCGGCACCATATCTATGATCTTTGTAAGAGAATCCTGATTCTTGATCGAAACAACTCTTGTTGAATTGTTCTGTACCACAAGCACAGCTGTGGGAGTCATTTTACCAGTAAGTCCTCCTGCACCGTTATCTTTCTTGTCTCCGCGGAAAGTTCCGGCTCCGACGCCGAACGAAACATCAACAAAAGGGATAAGTATCGTATCCCCGACCTTTACAGGCTCCCCGACAACGGTCTTGCTCGACAGAAATCCTTCCATTCCGTCAAGAAGCGAATTAACCACAGAATTAAAACTACTCTCAGCCATAACAACCTCCGTATCACTTGTTCTGATGTCTCTTATATAACCGCCACAGTCTTCTGCAGTCCTTATTAAAGTATACAGCAAGAAGCGGGACGGCGACAGATATTAGCGCAATTTTTCCTTTTATATCAACTTTTCCGTATATATCGGTATCCGTAAATGACGGCTCGATCTTAAGCTTTTTCGGCAATACCGGATATATCATCGACAGATATACGAGCACCTGCCCTGTAGTGGCCGGATCTTCGAATCCGAAGTGTGCAAAGCCCTTTATACGTTTGGGCGAGATCTTTTTTATGAGCTTTAAAGCCTTTACACTGACATAAGATACGGCGTTCCGGTTTCTCTCATCATGAACCATCTTGTCCCAGAAACGCACCTCTTTTTTTAGCTTATCGATCTTATCCTTATACTCTTCGTACCTGGAGGATATGCCATCCGCTATCCTGTCGAACTTATCCGCAAATGACTCTTTTGAAGAAGGTTCTTCATCAGTATCGGCTTCTTTAATATCTGTATCGTTCCAGTCAATGCTGTAATCGTTTTCTAGAGCCTCTTCATATCCTGTACTTTCTTCTTTCGGACTCTTGGGGTGCTTCTTGGACTTTTGAGTCTTTTTATCTTTCTTGGGGCGAAGTTTTATACCGAATATACGTATATATTTCGACATTTCCCCGTCATATATCACACCCGCCGATATGATGTGCAGCAGGTATGTGACCTTTGCCTGTCCGGCAAAATCCCCCTGCGGATCGCTTTTATCACATACTGCGCGGTAGCGAAACGGTACGAACAAAACAAGGGCAAGTAATGCCAGGACAAGAGCCAATATAACAACCAGGATTATCCCGGTTATCTTAAGAGCTGTAAGAACGATAGCGGCCATTAAAGGTGATCCTTAACGTATTTTTCGTAATATCCGCGAATGTCGGAAAGATCGCCGCAACTGTCCAGACATTTTTTGACCATGATACCGGTCAGCGCTTTTGCATCATCACCGCCTGCGGCCACACCGAGTATCAACAGATCGCGCTTCCTGAATATCTTTTGCTTGAATACCGAAGCGGGGTAAATGTCAAAAATATCATTTTTGTTCTCGGACATCGTAATAAAATGAACCCTTGTCATCCCGATCCCGCACATGAGCTTCCATTTTATTACCGGAAGACGGTTTTTGACACTGTCGGAGACAAAAGGATCGTCCACAAATCTTACCACCGCAAACACTCCTTAAGAAGCATAAAAACTTTTTTGATTATATCAAAAATCAATAAAAAAGAAAATCTAATTATTGACAATATACATCGTGATTTTTATACTTACTACAAGAGGGGTATAAATCATGGAACTTAAAGCGGTTATAGGTCTTACACCCGGTGACGTGGCAGCTGAAGATGTTCTTGATCACAGGGGAAACGTAATTGTTAAAAAGAATACAACTCTGGACAAGTTTCTGATCCAGAAGCTTAACATTTCCAAGATAACATGTATCAATATCAAGGAACCTGAAGACGACAAGACCACTTATTTCGAGAAGATAAGGGTAAGTCGTGATTTTAAGCATTTCTATGAGCTGTACTCCAAGAACTTCTTTGAATTAAAGCGTCTGATCGAGGATTTTCTTCAGACCAAGACTCCTATCGATTCGGACAGGCTGTATGAGATAATCGATGATATAACCTCTCCTTTCAAGCATTCCAAGATCACTATCCTTGATATGCTTGCTGTTCTTGAGACTGCAGAAGCGGATTTTCTGTATACACATTCGATCAACGTATCTCTTCTGTGTAATTATACGAGTAAATGGTTCAGGCTTAACGAGATAGACTCCAAGGCCTTTGTTTTATGCGGATTCTATTATGATATCGGCAAATTCATGATCCCTCTCGAAATCCTTCTTAAGCAGGGAAGACTCACCGACGAGGAATTCGCCCAGATCAAATCCCATACCGCTCTCGGATACGAGATGCTTCAGCCCTTTAATATCGATGAGCGTATCAAGCTTGCGGCTTACATGCATCATGAGAGGATCGACGGGACCGGTTATCCTCAGGGACTGACTGATGAGAAGATCGCTCCTTTTGCCAAGATGATCGCCATACTCGACAGCTACGAGGCAATGACCAGTTTCAGATCATATCGCGCTCCTCTTTGTCCTTTCACCGTTATAGAGATATTTGAAAAGGACGGATACGGCAAATACGATACCGGAATATATATGACTTTCCTGGAGAGAATGGTCGAAGAATACATCGGAAAGGAAGTCATGCTAAGTGACGGTACGGTATGCGTGGTGGTACTCATCAATAAACAGAAGTATTCCCGGCCAATGGTCCGCACAAGCGACGGGAAATATATAGATCTGGCAATTCAGAAGAATCTGTCAATAAAAGCTTTGGTCTGACGGCCAAAGCTTTTTAATCCCATTTCTGCTGTCTTTTAAGACGCCTGTATATGTTATATCCCCTCTCGAGGATCGCCCTTTCGTTTTCGAATTTCAACAGATGATACGCTTCATGGTATTTATAATACCCGCTGTCCCTGAAGTATTCTTCGATCTGCGGCTTGGAATCATAACTGTTCGATCTCATCAGATACCAGTAGACTTCCTTGGATACGGTATCTTCCGGAACCACAAATGAATAACTTGTCTTGTCAATATACTCCACTATCGTGGCATCAACACCCGACTCTTCCCTGACTTCCCGAAGTGCCGTTGCCTCATGGCTCTCTCCTTCTTCAACGGTACCTTTCGGAAGAACCCAGCCTTCGTAACGGTTATTATAGTTTTTGTATAGGAGCAGTATCTTGCCTCTGTATATGACAAGACCCCCGCAGCTTACTGCTTCGATCATGTGAAATAGAATAACACTACTTAAAATATGCGTCAAATACTCTTTTGGCTATCGGTGCAGCCACGGCTCCTCCGGATCCTCCGCCTTCTACTATGACAGTCACTGCGATCTCGGGTTCCTCTTCGCCCGCAAATCCCGTAAACCATGCATGAGACAATGATTTATCCGATGAATACTCGGCAGATCCGGTCTTACCGGATATCATATATCCGTCTGTATCAAATACTCTCCTGGCAGTTCCGTTTACAACGACTTCGCGCATCATTTTTTTCAGCCCGTCCGTATACTTCTGATCGATAAGCCTGCCGTATTCCCTGTTCTTGGTACGCATGATGACGCCGCCGTCGGCATTTTCTATACGGCTTATAACATAAGGTCTCATAAGAACGCCGTCATTGGCGATCGCCGATGTTATGAGCAGCATATGAACGGGACTGATAAGTGTACGGCCCTGTCCTATTCCTGTCTGAAGCAGGTCATCCGTTGAAGAGTCGGCACTTATATCGGAATATGCCATTGAATATTTAAACGGAAGGGGAAGCGGTCCGTTAAACATAAGCGAATCGATTGTTGCCGCAAAGCTTTCCCTGTCAAGCTGTGAGGATATGTTTGCAAAGCTCGAATTGCATGATTTTGCAAAGCTGTCGTCGAAATTAAGCCAGCCGTGCACCTGTTCGTTATAACAGTTTATGACACTTCCCTTGTATTCGAAACTGCCTGTACACTCAAATCCGTAATCGCTGACATTTCCCCCGTGTTCTTTAAGATATTCGAGCGCCGTCACTATCTTGAATGTTGAACCCGGAGGATATGAACCGAGGAATGCGCGATTTAACAGAGGACTGTTATCTGTATCATTATTAAATGTATCCCAGTGACCCATTATGTCATTAGGATCAAAATCAGGTTTGGACAATACGCACAGTATCTCTCCGGTTTTGACATCCATTGCAACAACGGCACCGCGGCGGTCATCCATTGCATCATATGCGGCTTCCTGCATTGCGGTATTAAGGGTTGTACACACATTATCGCCGTGATTTTTGCGCCCGGCAAGATCGTTGGATATCCTCCTAACTATATTACCGTCACATGAAAGCAGTGTATAATTCTCCATCGCTTCTATGCCGAGAACCCCGTGAGTGGAGTAACCGACGATATGAGCGAACGTATTACGGTACGGATATAATCTGTAATATCCGCCGTCATTGTCGGACTTGGTGGTCGCAAGTACATTTCCTTCGCGCGACAGTATATCCCCGCGTATATACCTTGATTCGAGAAGAGCCTGACGCTTGTTGTACGTATTGTTTATAACGGTCTTCGAAGTTACCTGCGTGTAATAACCAAGGTATACGAGCATAGCGATAAACAGTGCCAGAAACACATATGTGATGACACTGATCTCCCGGTTGGACCGTATATGCTCTCTTTCTTTCTTCTCTTTTTTGGTTTTCTTATCCGGATCTTTTTTCATATCAGTCAATATTTACTATATCAAGACGTTCCGTCTTAAAATCAGCAGCTTTGGGAGTACGTCCCTTCCTGTTATCCATTCCTTTTTCAATATACAACCCCTGGATGATCGCAAATACCAGACAGGTGACCGCAACACTCGTACCTCCGTAACTTACAAACGGCAGCGTAACTCCGGTAAGCGGGATAAACTTGACCACACCGCCTATGGTAAGAAATACCTGGAATATATACGATACCGACAATCCTTCTGCAACAAGCTTATAGAACGGATCTTCGAACTTCATCGCTATGTTCATGAACATGACAAAACACGAGAAGCACAAAAGTATAAGGCACATACCGAATATCACACCGAATTCTTCGCATATGGGAGCAAATATAAAATCAGCCGCAACTACCGGAATATTTCCCGGAGCGCCCTGCCCGATGCCCATTCCGAGCCATCCGCCGGTCCCTATAGCAAAAAGGCTCTGGGCGATCTGGTATCCGGCATCGGTTATGTTCCCGAGCGGGTCAAGGAATGCAGTCACTCTTACCCTGACGTGCGAGAACAGTCTGTATCCGGCAACACAGCCTATAAAACAGAATAAGAATCCCGAAATGTAATACAGAAGGTTTGAAGTGGCAACATAGAGCATGGCAAAATACACTACAAAAAAGATCACGGCACTTCCAAGATCGCGGGATGCCACGAGGATGAGTACGTGAATGCAGGCTACGGCCGCACTTATTATAACCGTTTTGATGTCGTGCTTTCTGGCAAGTATAGATGCGATCGCAAATACAAATATGATCTTAACGAACTCTGACGGCTGGAAAGTATGATTATTGATCGTGATATTGAGCCTTGAGCCGTTGATCACCGTGGAAAACGCCAGTACCGCGGCAAGAGAAAGGATCCCCGCAAGCACGTAGAACCACTTGAACTTCTCAAAAAACCTGATCCGGCTGATGATAAAAGGTACGATAACAGTTACGGCAGCCGAACCCATGACTATATAAAACTGCCGCATCGCCCTGTTATATGATATCCGCGTCAGGATAAGAAGCCCTATGGTGATGAGCATGCACATATTGTTGATTATAAGTGCATTTGCCCTCGGATATATGAGCCTGTATGCTATAAGTATGACCAGTATACCGATCTGCTGTATCAGATAGGCTTTGAAATACTTCAGATCCTGGTTCTGGGCATACAGCGAGATAAAGCCGAGAAAATGCACCATGACCATGAAGAAGTTCTGCCTGATATAGATGCCTTTTCTGTCATATTCGTTTGAATAGCGAAATACGGCAAAGCACTGGATCGTATATATACACATGCAAATAAGTATCACATGCTTTGATATCTCAATGATTATCCTTCCCAATCAGTCTACTCCCCTGTTCAAATGCCCCTTTGTATACTTATCTATCAGTACATTCTTCGTTGCACCGCACCTTGTTCTTTGCTTGTAATAAGAATTCAGGATATTTGACGTCTCCTGCCCTGTCTCATCGGTAAATACAAAGCGAAGAGATGAAGGCCTTATCGACCCGAACAGCTTTGCTTCATCAGTAATGCAGGTCTTAACGCTGTTATATATCACGCCGGTACACTGATCACAGAATGTGTGTACGTACGGTCGTTGTCCTTTCCTGTCGGTAATGTAAAGACCGTGACCTTCCACGCCGGAAGGACTGCACCCGTTCTTAAGGCTGTATATACAGTTTGCGCTTATCATCATCGGAAGTCTTCCGTAAACGATAAGGTCCTCACCTGTGATGCCGCGCCAGGTAAGTTGCGATGAGGTAAGTTCAACCGGTACGGTTGTTTTGATGTCAAACGATTCAAATGCCTGTTTGGCCGGTCGGTTATACGCATACATATGTATATCGCCGATGATATCAGCCTTAAAGCCTGCCCTTTCAAGTATTCCCACCGATTCGAGGTTGGAGATATAGGCGCCTTTAATATCAAAAGCTGCCATGCATTTTTGAACATCATCCTTAATCTTATCGGGAGAATTTGCCATGCCGTCATCCCTTACAACATAAGGAAGACTGATAAAGATCTTCTTATGCGACAATTGCACTTCATCCTTATTAAGATGCGCCAGAAAACCAACAGGGATGATAAGTGCATCAACCTCTGTGCCGGCAGCAGCTTCCAGCTGGGATATATTTATGATTGACGCCCTGATCTCGGGCTCTTTATCAAACCGCGCAAATGTCTTCTTCGTATAATCCTTATCGGGCCTTACGATTTCCTTATGTCTTGCAAATCCGTCTATAAGCTTATCATAAAACGCATCCAGTCCCGCTCTTCTGATGCCGTTCATCTGCCCCTTTGTAAGAAACAGTCCGTCGTCTAAGGCGGCATCGACAGACTCTGCCGTAAACATCGTATCCCCGCACTTGGCGAGTTGCCCCGCAAGTTCAGCTCTTGTAAGAGGCCTTGTAACGGAAGGCTGCGGGATTATATCGGTGACTGTATGAACGCAGATCCCGGCCCCTTCAACTGTTATCGTTGCCGCACATTGTGCAGATACATTGCAGCTTATGTTTACCGGTATCTTCAGCTTATCCCGGGCATTTTCATCATATTCATCGTTGCCTTCCGAACGGTACGAAGGACTGTGATACGTTATCATGTCGGTGCTGTTATGCCGGTGATAATATCCTTCGCAGTTACCTCCCCGTGTATAATAAGAGATAAGCCGTTTCTTATCACCTTTATCAACCTTAAAGGTGCCGTCATAATACATGTCGATGTATCTTCTGTATATCGACGTCACTCCGTATACATATCCCTTACTCTTCATCCGGCCTTCTATCTTAAATGACCTGATCCCGGATCCGATCAGGTCGGGTATAAGATCTATTGTGCACAGATCCTTAAGGCTTAATATATACGCGTCATCATACATTAGGCGGCAGGGCTGCGCACATCTGCCGCGGTTGCCGCTTCTGCCTCCTATAAAAGATGACATAAGGCACTTACCGGAATATGAATAACAAAGGCTCCCGTGTATAAAGCATTCTATCTCTTCGCCTGTTACATCAATGATCTTGCGGATCTCTGAAAGTGACAGTTCCCTTGCCGGAACCACCCTTTTTACTCCGAGTCTTTGCAAAAACCTTACGCCGTCAACACCTGTTACTGCTGCCTGGGTGCTCGCATGTACGCTAAGATCAGGGAAGACATCTCTGATATACTTCATAACTCCGATGTCCTGCACGATAACACCGTCAAGACCGCCCATATAAGGCCTGTACAGACTGTCATACAGTTCTTCGATCTCACTGTCCCGAAACAGCGTGTTAACCGTAAGATAGATCTTTGCATCATGTAAATGCGCAATATCAAGAGCTCTTAAAAGCTCATCTTCAGTAAAATTAGCTGCAAGTGCCCTTGCGGAATACCTGTTAAGACCAAGGTATACCGCATCAGCCCCGGCAGCAAGTGCCGCGATCAGACATTCCATATCACCTGCCGGCGACAGTAATTCTACTCTTTCGGATTTATCCATTATCATTATCACAAAACAAAAGGATGTCCGAAGACATCCTGCCGTTTATCTGCCCTGAAAGCTCTTGATCTGCTTCTCTCTGCTCTCAAGCTTTATCTGGGAAGCGATCAGCTCATGCTTAAGATCATACAGTTCCCTGTCTTTGGCATCTATCTCATCCTGAAGGGAATCTATCTGTTTCTTGATCTTAAAGTAATCATCCGCGATATTAAGCAACAGTAATACATTCTGCATATCGGCCGGCTGTCTTCTGAATGAGTCAACATTATTGTATTCACTGATCTTATTATTGATATATGAGGCAACCTTCTGTATATATTCCTCGCTCTCGTTGCCGCTGAGTGTTATGACCTTACCGCCTATAACAACCTCAATGTCATTGTTCCCGATCATTTCATCCTCCAAAAGGTATGTTCATTACGTACTCATTGATTATAACAAAAGACAAAAAAATAACAACCTCTTATTTGGAAGATAAGGGATACTCAAGGCCAAAATGACTGTAACATCTGTCGGTCGCAACCCTTCCCGAAGGAGTGCGCATTATAAATCCGTTCTGCAGCAGATATGGTTCAATAACATCCGCTATCGTACCTGAGTCTTCGCCGATCGCAGCCGCTATCGTATCAAGTCCGACCGGACCGCCTGAAAACTTATGGATCATTGTAAGAAGCATATTCCTGTCGGACTGGTCAAGTCCCATCGGATCTACACCCATCAGATCAAGTGCTTCAACAGCAACATCCTTTGTAATGATACCGTTATGTCTTACCTGGGCATAGTCACGAACACGCTTTAACAGTCTGTTTGCAAGTCTGGGCGTCCCACGGCTCCGCTTTGCGATCTCTACCGATCCTTCCTCTTCTATTCCGACATCAAGTATCGAGGCGGAGTGTCTGACGATCGTAGTCAGCTCTTTGATATTGTAGAATTCAAGTCTGTGTATGACGCCGAATCTGTCACGCAAAGGTGCTGTAAGAAGCCCCGCACGTGTCGTCGCACCGACAAGAGTGAACTTGGGAAGATCGAGCCTTATGGACCTTGCAGTAGGGCCTTTCCCGACCATAATATCAATTGCGAAATCCTCCATGGCTGGATATAGAACCTCTTCAACCTGTCTGTTCAGTCTGTGGATCTCATCTATGAATAGTACATCACCCTCCGCCAGACCATTCAGTATTGCAGCCATCTCGCCGGGCTTTTCAATCGCAGGTCCGCTTGTTGTCCTGATATGCACACCCATCTCATTGGCGATTATACAGGCAAGTGTAGTCTTACCAAGACCCGGAGGGCCGTAAAACAGGACGTGATCCAGTACATCGCCTCGCTTCTTGGCCGCCTCTATGAACACTTTCAGATTATCTTTGGTCTTCTCCTGACCTATATAATCGGAAAGGCTCTGCGGACGAAGACTCCCTTCTATCCTGCTGTCTTCTTCGGTTAGATTTGTTTCGATAGTTCGCATTACTTATCTCCCGCGATATCATATATTTGAAAGTGCGGCTTTTAATATGCTCTCCACATCCTCAATATCGGGACCAACAGACCTGACAGCCGCTGCCGCCGCAGATTGAGGATATCCCAAGGATACAAGAGCAAGGATCGCTTCTTCTCTGGCAGAGCCTGTCAAAGCGACATTTTCATCCGCTCCTTCTGCGATCTGGCTTGTCATGGTCATTACCGGATCTATCCTGTCCTTAAGATCGATTATAATCCTCTGGGCTGTCTTGGCACCTATTCCGGGTGCCTTCGAAATCGTCTTCGAATCCTGTGACAATATTGCAAATCTCAGATCATCAGCATTCATAACGGATAAAAGTGCCAGTGCACCCTTTGGTCCGACGCCGTTTACCGTGATAAGCATCTTGTACAGATCAAGCTCATCCCTTGTAAGAAATCCGTACAGAAGCATTGCATCCTCGCGGACATGCAGATACGTATATACTTTGATCTGGGAGCCGAGACCTTCTATCAGGCTGATGGATCTGCCGTTCATATGAACGTTCATCCCGACTCCGCCGACCTCGATAACGACAAGATCATCATATATTCCCGCTACAGTACCCTTAATATAACCGATCATAGATATGTATCGCTCTCCTTATCTATATTTATACTATATATCCCCTTGAGCCTGCCAAGCAGTGCCGATGCCATAAGGCCTGTAAGAAGGCCTGCAACAACAGCGGATGCGGCAAGTACCGGGAACACACTGAAAACATATATATTCCCGACAAAAGCCGACGCAACGACTGTCTGTGCAAAGTTATGAAGCACAGCACCGGTAACGGAAACACCGTACACCGAAAACCCCGTCCTTCTTGATATCATCATTCCCAGCAGGGCAAGCAAAGCTCCAGATATCCCATATATAAAGCTTATGGGAGTCTGAAACAGAACCGAAGCCAGGATTATTCGTATGACAGTAACACACAATGCATACACCGGGCCGAACATATATAAGGCCAAAAGCGTTGAAATATTGGCAAGTCCTATCCTTATTCCGGGAACGGAAACAGGGATAACTATAAAACTCTCTAAATATGAAAGTATCAGACCGGCCGCTGTAAGTACGGAAACGTATGTGATCTTTTCAGTCCGTGACCGCATCATATTCATTGTCATCTCCCGATCGGATGATTATCATTATCCCGGCCGGAGCACAGACGATACTCTGATTACTGTATCTTATATGGCCGGACCTTACACACTGCCTGCCGGGGCATGTTGCATCCTTCATGTATACTTCACCTCCGGATATCTCAATGTCATTTACTGTTCCATGTCCGTTATCCAGGTGTATGGATGTATCCGAAGAAAGATCATATACCCCGTACAGTCTTTTTCCGACATAAATCAAGGCTTTGCCGCTGTCTTTAAAAAAAACCCCCGGTATCATAAAGGCAATGGCTGCAATAAGAATGATCGCAACCAATGTCACATCCTTTTTGTTCATAGGGACATGATACTACACGAACATATGTTTGTAAATGCTTTTTTGATATTTAAACACTACAATTTGTATGTATGACATGTTTATTTGTGATTTTAACAGCTAGCGTAAAGTTTTATTTGGAAAACTAAATATTCAGAAATAAAGAACACCTCTTCTGTGATAAAGTATTAATCGCCAAAAAAATACAAACAGAAAGAGGTGTTGTTTATGTACAATGACAGTATATCGCATTTATCAGAAAATTTCATCAGGAGAATTCTTGAAGTTCAGGA
>JAFRIL010000279.1 GCA_017432845.1 Lachnospiraceae bacterium
AAGATGAGTGCTTTTTGGCACTCATTTTTCTTAATGACGGATCATGAAGAAAAAGGGCAGAAAAAAGAAAGCGTGCTACTCGGGGATCGGCGGACAGGCAGTCCTTGAGGGAGTCATGATGAAGAACAAGGACAAGTACTCCGTGGCGATAAGAACACCGGAAGGTGACATCGACGTTGCCGTTGAGGAGTATGAGACTTTTGCGCCTTCAAAGGCACTCACCCGCATCCCGTTCATCCGCGGGGTATTTAATTTCATCGACTCGCTCATACTCGGGATCAGGACGCTCAATTATTCGGCCTCATTCTACGAGGAAGAGACGGACACGCACAAAAAGGACAAGATACTTGACCGCATGTTCAAGGATAATTCCGAAAAGGTGCTCTCGACGATAACGGTCATCATATCGGTGGCAGTGGCGGTCGGACTGTTCATACTGCTTCCTTACTATCTGTCGCAACTCCTTCGCAAGGTCATCGTCAGCGACACGGCGGTCGCGATACTGGAGGGAGTGCTGCGCGTGCTCATATTTGTTGCATATATCGTACTCATCTCCTGCATGAAGGATATCCGCCGCGTGTTCATGTACCACGGTGCCGAGCACAAGTGCATCAACTGCATCGAGAGCGGTCGCGAGCTTACGGTTGAGAATGTGCGAAAATCATCGCGTGAGCATAAACGCTGCGGAACGAGTTTTCTGTTCTTTGTAGTACTGCTCAGCATCATACTGTTCATGTTCATAAGAGTAGAGGATCCGGTGGCAAGGATAGCGATACGTCTGCTTCTTATACCGGTCATCGCATCGCTTGCTTATGAGATAATAAGGCTTGCAGGCAGGAGCAACAATATCATCGTACGCATCCTGTCCGCGCCGGGAATGTGGCTGCAAAAGCTCACCACACGTGAGCCCGAAGACGCCATGATAGAAGTGGGTATTGCCGCAGTGGATGCGGTATTTGACTGGAAGGAGTATCTGGCAAAACAGAAGGATGAATTATAGTGATACCATACAGTTCGGTACGCGCATTCTTGAAGCGGCCGGAATATCAGAAGCAGCCTTGGATGCAAGGCTGCTTTTGGAATTTGTAACGGGATGTACATACGCGGATGTACTGACATACCCCGATACGGAGGTGTCGGGCGAGCAGGCTGCGCTTTACGAAAAGTACATACATGAGCGCGCATCGCATGTCCCGTACAGTCACATCACAGGGATATGCGAGTTCATGGGACTGGAATTCTTCGTAAACGAGCATGTCCTTATCCCGAGACAGGACAGCGAGTGCCTTGTCGAAGAAGCCATGCGGTATGTTTTCGACGGATCCGAGATACTCGATCTGTGCACGGGAAGCGGATGCCTTCTGATATCGCTTGTGCACTATAAGAACAATTGTCACGGCGTCGGGGTGGATATCTCGGAAGAGGCACTGGCGGTAGCAAGACGTAATGCCGATGTCAGAAAAGAACATGCACAGCCCGGTGAAGGAGATATTGAATTCTACGCCGGAGATCTCTACGAAGCCCTTCCGAAGGAGACGACGAACTTTGATGTCATCATCTCCAATCCTCCGTATATCAGAAGCGGCGTGATACCGACTCTCATGCCCGAGGTAAGAGACCATGAGCCGGTGATCGCTCTTGACGGCGGGCCCGACGGTCTTGAATTCTACAGGAGGATAATAGACGGGGCGGGAAGTTACCTTCGCAGGGAAGGCCTGATCTTCCTCGAGATCGGATACGACCAGGCTGAGGCGGTGACCGAGCTCCTCGCGGATAAAGGATTTACAGACATTAACGTGGTCAAGGATTTTTCCGGTAACGACAGGGTCGTTTTTGCACGCCATGCCCGAAAGATCAAACCGGATTCGTGTGAAGGATAACCCTCACCCGGGCTTCATAAAGAGTAAACGCAATAGAAAGGACAACACATGTTTGACAAACTGGACGACCTTCTTATCAGATACGAGGAGATCATGAGCGAGCTGGGCGAGCCCGACACGGCGAACGATCAGGACCGGTTTCGCCGCCTGATGAAAGAGTCGAGCGACCTTGCCCCGATCGTAGAAGCATACAATGAATACAAAAAGAGTAAGCGGAACATAAGCGACTCCCTCGAGATGCTCGAAGGTGAATCCGACGACGAGATGCGTGAGATGTTAAAAGAAGAGCTCGCCTCATCCAAGGAGCGCCTTACGCAGCTCGAAGACAAGCTCAAGATCCTGCTGCTTCCCAAAGACCCCAATGATGACAAGAACGTCATCGTCGAGATCCGCGCGGGTGCAGGCGGAGACGAGGCGGCACTCTTTGCTGCCGAGATATACCGCATGTACGTACACTACGCCGAGGGCCGTGGCTGGAAGGTCGAGATTATGGAAGCGGACGAGATAGGCATCGGAGGCATGAAATCGGTATCGTTCATGATAACGGGCCAGGGAGCGTATTCGGTCATGAAGTATGAGAGCGGTGTTCACCGCGTGCAGCGTGTGCCCGAGACCGAAAGCGGCGGAAGGATCCACACGTCCACGATCTCCGTGGCTGTGATGCCTGAGGCAGAAGATGTTGATGTCGTCATCGATGAAAAAGATATCAGGATCGATGTCATGAGAGCATCCGGAAACGGCGGCCAGTGTGTCAACACGACCGATTCGGCCGTAAGGCTTACGCACTATCCGACCGGTATCGTGATCTATTCCCAGACGGAAAAATCACAGCTCCAGAACAAGACCAAAGCCTTCGCGCTCCTTCGCGCCAAGCTGTATGATCTCGAACAGCAAAAAGCACACGATGCCGAGGCGCAGCTACGTAAGAGCCAGATAGGTACCGGAGACCGTTCCGAAAAGATACGTACATACAATTTCCCGCAGGGAAGAGTCACCGACCACAGGATCGGTCTTACGCTGTATAAGCTTGACAAGGTCATGGACGGTGATATCCAGGAGATAATCGATGCGTGCATAGCGGCCGATCAGGCTGCAAAACTCGCAAATATGGGAGAGTGACATGGTTATAGCAAAACTTGCAAAAAGAATACGGCAGTATCTGCCATCCACGATAGCCACCCCGCTGCTTGTGTCCGGGGAGGTCGTGCTCGAGTGTACGATACCCTTCTATATCGCGGAACTAATCAACCGTATCAAGGCAGGTGCGCAGGTTCCGGAGATCGCAAGCTTCGGAGGCATACTTGCGCTGATGGCCCTGGGCAGCCTTATCTTCGGCATGCTAGCCGGGATGACATGCGCCACGGCAAGCTGCGGATTCGGAAGGAACCTTCGCTCGGATATGTACGCTTCGGTAAATGATTTTTCATTCGATAACATCGACAGGTTTTCGACGAGCTCGCTGGTGACCAGGATGACAACGGATGTGACGAACGTGCAGAACGCGTTCATGATGATGACAAGGGTCGCGGTACGTGCTCCGTTCATGCTGATCTTTGCGCTGATCATGGCATTTCGCATGGCAGGTAAGATGGCATGGATATTCGCGGTGGTAACACCTATCCTGGGGACTACTCTTGTTATGATAGCCACAAAGGCCATGCCCCTTTTCAGAAGGATATTCAAAAAATACGACGCGCTCAACGAGTCGGTCGAAGAGAACATCGTCGGCATGCGCGTCGTAAAATCATTTGTCAGGGAGAGCTACGAGCAGGACAAGTTCGATAATGCCGCCGAGGAGGTCCGCAAAGACTTTACCAAGGCCGAAAAGATACTTGCCTGGAACGCTCCGGTCATGCAGTTCTGCCTGTATGTCGTCATGGCGTTTTCGCTCAGTTACGGCTCGTATGTAGTCATCACGACTCGCGGCCTCGAACTTGATATAGGACAGATCTCGGCGATGCTCACATACAGTTTCATGATACTCTCATCACTTATGATGATGTCGATGATATTTGTCATGATAACGCTCGCATCGGAGAGCGCATCGCGTATTGCGGAAGTCCTTGACGCCAAGCCCAACATCGTAAGCCCCGATCCCGAAAACGCGACAGAATCGGTTGCGGACGGCTCGATAGAGTTTTCGCACGTAAACTTCGCCTATATGGGTAACCCCGACAACAACGTCCTGACGGATATAAATCTTAAGATCGGATCCGGACAGACCGTCGGGATAATAGGATCCACCGGTAGCGGAAAATCATCCCTTGTACAGCTCATTCCGAGATTGTATGACGCAACGGCGGGCACCGTTAAGGTCGGCGGAGTTGATGTCAGAAGCTACGATCTTGAAGTCCTCAGGAAGAACGTTGCGATGGTGCTTCAGAAGAACGTCCTGTTTGAAGGCACGATCGCCGATAACCTCCGCTGGGGAGACCCCAACGCGAGCCTTGACGATATGAAAGAGGCCTGTCACCTTTCGTGTGCGGACGAGTTCATAGAATCGTTTGAGGATGGATACGACCATAGGATCGATCACGGCGGTGTGAACATTTCGGGCGGACAGAAGCAGAGACTGTGTATCGCAAGAGCGCTTCTTGCCAAACCGAAGATCATCATATTCGATGATTCGACGAGCGCTGTCGATACCCGTACGGATGCCAGCATCAGAAAGGGAATGAGAAAGTATATTCCTGAAACGACCAAGCTTATCATCGCGCAGCGCACGGCTTCCGTGCAGGATGCCGATGTGATCGTCGTCATAGACTCGGGACAGATATCCGCCGTCGGAACTCATGAAGAGTTGTTAAATAACAGT
>JAFRIL010000280.1 GCA_017432845.1 Lachnospiraceae bacterium
AGCGTACCGTCGGCATAGCCGTCCTCGGTTATATCCGTTGCAAAGCAAGCGGGAATACTGTCTGCGTATCCCGGGATCGCTATGAACGGAGAAGCTGCGGGATTGGCAGGTGTGTCCCAGCATACGGTCGAGATCTCGGCAGGAACATCGCCGAATACCTGGAATACGACCGCGTTTGCAACAAGCTGGTTGCTGATCCCCCAATAATACTCATTGTCAGAATCATTCAGATCGTAAGGTGTTCCTTCATATCTGTTTCTGAAGAAACCAAATGCCTTCTCCAGTGTTACATCCTCATCGGGTGTAAAGAAGTTGTCATATGCATCATTCTCGTCATAATCAAGCTCCTCGGATGCGGCGAACAGGTCATGTCCTACCCACACGCGCAGATGAGCCTCGTCCGAATATGCATTGTCTTCATTATATGAAAGGATCAGATCTAATTTATTATTGCTGTCATATGTTGCAAAATCGTTTTCTTCGGGTAAAGAGAATAATTTGGAAGAGCATATCGTATCAGGATCATCCGGATCTGCATTCCTGATAAGCGGCTCATTGGAGAATACCCCGATCTTGTCATCGGGAAGCTTTGTAGCTACGTACTGATGGCCCGTGAAGTTCTCGACAGCCCATGCGCCGTCCTGATCGGCGATAAGGACTATCTCGGCACTCTCGGCACCGGTCTCGTCATATATACGGCACAGCAGGTTGACCGCGTCCCTGGCAGTCTTGGAACCTGATGCCAGTATCTGCGGTATCTTCTCTTCGCAAATCCCGTCATCCACAAAAGGATCGGCAGCTACCGCATCAGCGCATGTTGATGTTGTGACCGATGATAATACGGTGACACCGTACTCATTGGTCGCGCACACGTCCCAATCGCCGATGTCGGAATATGACATCGTCCGTACGACAGTCATCTTTGCGCTGTCTTCGGGAAGGGTATACTCGTATCCGTTGTGCGTTTTGATCACATCTCCCTTGGGAATGGCTCCCTTCTCGATCACCTCGGGCATGGCCGAAATACCGATATCGTATTCGGAATTCACTCCCAGGATTGTCGTACCGTCCCCTGAAACATCCTTTCCTACATACAGGCCTGTGGCTGCTTTGGCGGTAATGCTCCCTGCAAACATAAGCAGCGAAGCCGCAAGCATACATGCCGATGCCTTGAAAAATACCTTCATACTCTCTTCTCCCTTTTTAATTATGTAACTGTCCAAAAGTAACTGTAATATGTAAATCGCGTACAACAAAAAAATGGTGCGAAACCCACACCATTTAATGTAAACCCAAATGATATATTATGTCAACAGAAACATTATGTTAACATATGATTTTTTTGTCTTTGTGAACTTCGTACTCGAGAACGTCCTTCACTGTCTCTCCGTCTATCTGAAGAGGGGTCGGTCTGTCGAATACAACCTTGACGTCGCTTCCCTTTATCTCCGAAACAATGCTCTTATATTTCAGGTGCTTGCCCTTAAATACCGACAGCAGCGCGATCAGCAGCGTGATGCGCAGTCTCGAATGCGCCACGATCACGCATACCTGCCCGTCCTCATTCATACGGTCCTGGTTTGGGGCGCACATCATCCCGCCGCCGTAATACCTGCCGTTCATGGTAGGTGCCATCCACACGTGCTTAAACTGCCTTGTCACCCCGTCAACGGTCACGGTGGCATTTACCCGTTTAAAATCATACAATATGCCTTTTAAGGCGATCGTCGTGTAATTGACTCTTTTACCGGGAGAGATGATCCTCTTCTTATCGCCTTCCTCACAGCAGTACCCGTCGACTCCGAAGCCGATGCCGTTTAGGAACAGCCTCTCCATTCCCTTGACCTTGACCGTCGGGATGCATTTTAAATATCTGTTGATACGGTATGCACCGTTTGTTCTCTCATCGTCAACATCATGGTAAAAATCATTTCCGCTGCCACCCGGATAATAAAACACATCCTGCTCCAGCGCGGAAGTATCGAGCGAATTGATAAGGTGATTGAGCGTACCGTCTCCTCCGCATATGATGATCTGGTCCTCGGGGGCAAGCTTCCTTATCCTCTCCTCGAGATCATCAACGGTCAGAAGATCGATATATGAAAGCTCGTCAGACGAGAATATCTCACTGACTCCCTTGCAGCTTTCTTCACATGTCTTGTTACCCGCAAGCGGGTTGTACATTACATATATCATATAGGCCTCTTATCTGTCCGGTAATCTATCAACGATTATATCTCATGTGGGCGTATGCCACAATCAGTTATTGCGTCATCAGCTGTTTTTCTGTCTTATCTCATAGACGCGGGCTTCATACGGCTGGAGTATCGCGGGCATATGTACCGGATAATTGCATATCACAAGTTTCCCCTTTTTTTGCGAAAACGCGCGCGGAAGGGTCCACTTTATCTCGTGATCGGCGAAAGAGCACACAACGAGTATCTTCCTGCCCCTGTAGCTTCTTTCATACATATATATATAGTTATCGTATCTTCTGTACTCCCTGTATGTCCCCCACAGTGCCACCTTGCTGTTCTTTCTGTAGGCAAGGCACTTCCTGTAGAAGTTGAGGATACTGTATTCGTCTGCCTCTTCAGCCCTGACATTGATCTTCCTGTAATTCGGATTGACGTAGAACCAGGGCTTTACCTTTGAAAATCCCGCATTAGCCGATCTGTCCCACTGCATGGGCGTTCTCGCGCTGTCACGGCTCGAGGCGTATATCCTCTCCAGTCTCTTCTTGACGGGATCTTTTGTATGAAACCTGTAGTAGTTTGTTTTGGACGATACATCAACGTACTGCTCTATCGAAGACAGCCTGATGTTCGTCATGCCGATCTCCTGTCCCTGGTATATGAACGGGGTCCCCTGCTGGAAGAGATAACAGCAGGCGAGCATAGTGCCGCTCTCCCTGTGGTAATGCCGGTCATCACCGTAGCGGCTGATGATGCGCGGATGATCATGATTTTCGAGGTAGAGGGTGTTCCAGGCCTTGCCTTCAAGCCTGTACTGCCACTTGGAAAATGCCTTCTTGAGCTTGACAAGTGAGAACGGGCGCTGGATATATTCGGTCATGAAACAGTCGGCCATCATATGCTCGAAGTGGAACATCAGATCGAGCGTGCGCGTTTTGCCGGTAAGATATGAAAGAGCCGAGCGCGTCGTTGTCATCGGGCCCTCGCCCAAAAGGAAGCAGTCATAATCTTCGGCGACCTGTCTGAACTCACCGAGATATTCATGAATGTGCGGGCCGTCCTTGTAGTAAGGCATGCCGTTTGCCATCGGTATGAAAGGGTTACCGTCAGGAAGTCCGTCGGCCTTGGATATGAAGTTGATGACATCCTCACGGAATCCGTCAACTCCCATCTCCAGCCAGAAGCGCATGATGGATTTTACTTCCTCGCGCACCTTCGGATTGTCCATGTTAAGATCGGGCTGTTTTACCGTAAACAGATGCAGATAATACTGGTCGCGCTCCGGAGCATACTGCCAGGCCTTGCCTTCGAAAAGGCTGTCCCAGTTATTGGGAAGCTTTCCTTTCCTTGCGTCGCGCCATATATAATAATCACTGTAGGGATTGTTTCTTGACTGCCTGCTCTTTAGAAACCACGGATGTTCGTCCGACGTGTGGTTTATGACAAGATCCATGATGACCTTGAGTCCGAGCTCGTGGGCACGGTCCAGGACCTTTTTGAATATATCAAGATCGCCGTAATCTTTGTGTATGTTTTTGTAATCGGATATATCGTATCCGTAATCCGCATTCGGAGACGGATAAAGAGGCGAGAACCATATGCCGTCAACGCCCACGCTCTTAATGTAATCGAGCTTTTCATAAACACCGTACAGATCTCCGATGCCGTCGCCGTTTCCGTCATAAAAGCTTCTTATCCATATCTGGTAAAAAGCCATTGTCTTATACCAGTCTTTCATGTCCCGTTACCTGTCATGGATCCCGTGGATCTTTTCCGCGATATCCGTCCTGATCTCGCCGACATTATCAAGCATATCGTCAAGCACATTATCAATAAGCCTTATGGGCGCCATGAAATGCTCACCGAGTTCATAAAGTACATCATCGGTAAACTCTATCATCGCACCGCCGATCCTGTGACGCTTCGTATTGTACAGGCCTGCCTTCTTGTTCTCGATGACCTGACCGTAAAGATCGTAAGCGTTTGCAACACTTGACTCCCAGGAAATATATATCTCTTCCATCGCGTTCACACCGACCCGCCTCATGTGCTCTATGTCGGAGGAAAGCTTTGACAGCAGCTCATACATACTGCCTGCATCCTCTTCTATAAGAAAACCGTTCCTGTCATCGCATATACCCTCCGCAGCACAGCTTCCTGCGATAAGAACGCTTGCAAGCGCACATGCCGCAGCCTCTCTTACAACAATGCCGTTCGTATCATACGTTGAAGGAAACAGGAAC
>JAFRIL010000281.1 GCA_017432845.1 Lachnospiraceae bacterium
CAGAAGCTGACCGCGGCCATGCAGGACCGCAAGACGCACGAGCGCCTCAAAGAGCGCCAGTTTGAAGTCTTCAAGCAGGAAGAGGCCGCCAAGGAAAGCAAAGAGATCGACGAACTCGTAAGTTACAGGCACGGCCTGGAAGATTGAGACTAGGGGACGGTTCCTCAGTCTCAAAAAAATGAGACTAGGGGACGGTTCCTCAGTCTCAAAAAATGGAGTAGATACAGATGGCTGACGAAATGGACGAGAGCCAGGAGCTCTCCCCGAAGGAAAAGAAGAAAAAAGAAAAAGAAGAGAAGAAGGCCAAGAAGGCCGGCAAAGGCGGCGGATTCGACGGCCTTGCAACGGATTCGGGCGCTCTTTATGCCGATATTGATGATGAGGACGAAGGATTCTCGCCCTCTGTACTTATCATTGTCATTTTGATCGTCCTGATATGGCTCGCTATCCTGGCGCTTCTCATTAAGCTGGATATCGGCGGATTCGGCTCGGGTGTTCTACGCCCCATCTTAAAGGATGTCCCTGTTATCAACAAGATCCTTCCCGAAGCGACCAGCACGGAAGAATATGTCGGTGAATTCGACAACCTTCCCGATGCACTTGCCGAGATCGAGAGGCTCAACAAGCAGATCGACGAACTCAAGGAAGCCGCTGCAAAGGGCGGTGACGAGGAGTCCGAGGAGATCAAGGCGCTGAAAGAGGAGATTCTGCGTCTTCGGACGTTCGAGGACAGCCAGATCGAGTTCCAGAAGCTCAAGACCGAGTTCTACGAAGAGGTCGTCTTTAATGACAAGGCGCCCGAGATAGACCAGTATAAATCATATTACGAAGAGATCGACCCCGAGAACGCCGAATACTTGTATAAGCAGGTAGTGGCACAGCTCGAGGAAGACAAGATAATGGACCAGTATGTCAAGACATACAGCGAGATGAAGCCCAAGCAGGCCGCAGCGATATTCGATCAGATGGGCGACAGCCTTGATCTGGTGGCCAAGATACTCAATCACATGGACGACAGTCCACGGGCGAAGATCCTGCAGGCAATGGACAAGGAACTCGCATCAAAACTTACAAAGATCATGGATCCACAGTAATTGTTGGAAGGAGGGGCCCACGAAGTGGGAAGATTCCTTCCTACACGTGGAGCGCTCATCGCCGAAGGCGATTTGAATGCGCGACACTCCTTGGTTTATGGGATGGGCGACCGTCCTTTGGTGGAAGAGTGGATACGGTAACAGATTAAAAAAAAGGGTTAAGAATTTCTCTTCAGAGGTCGATATAGATTGTGAGTGTTAACGCACCTTGAAAACTGAAGAGAGGAGGACGGAAGATGGCAAACACTACGGTAACCAAAGTAAGCGAACTTCTGCTTACAAACGTTACAGCCGGAATCAAGCCCGGCGACGCAAAGGTTTCCGATGCTCAGGGTTTTACCGAGGTCATGAATAATGCCAAGGAAGGAGCAACAAAGGTTACGCCCAAGGATGACGCAAGATCACCCAGGACGGCAGTTGAAACACCCAAGAGCAAGGAGATCAAAGCCGAGGAGCCGGTAAACCGCGATGTTATCTCAAACGAGACGGACAAAGCCGAATTTACCGAAGAAGTTGCCAAAGAGGCTTCAAAGATCTACGACAGGATCAAGGAAGTACTCGGAGTAAGTGATGAAGAGCTCACACAGGCGATGGAAACCCTCGGACTTACCGCTATAGACCTGCTTGATCCCATAAGCATCAAAGATCTCGCAATGGAGCTTACGGGAACACCCGATTCGATCTCACTTATCACAAACGCTGATCTTTATCAGAACGTGAAAGAAATCGTACAGGTAGCAGAGGAAGCGGTCACAAACCTTACCGCACAGTTCGGTATAAAAGACCCCGAACCGGTATTCAAGGACGAATCTATCAAAGATGCGGTCAAGGAAACATTTTCAGATCTTAAGAACAATTCAGAGGCACCTGAGCTTCTAACAAACGAAGCAGTCGTTCCCACGGACGGGAAGATCGAGATTCAGGTACCAATCCAGGACAAGGAAGTCGGAACAGGCGATGCTGACGCATCTAAAATCATAATCGAAGAAGAAACACCCGCAGCAGCAGGCACGGAAGCAAAAACTGTTACGGTAGAGGTTAAGGGAACACCGGAAGCAAAACCTCAGGAAAGCCTTAAGGCAGACGGAACCCAGACACAGGATCCGCTCGCAAGAACGACTACAGGCCCCACAGAGACATTCAGGGCAACAGTCAACACCGAGGAGTCAAATCTTAAGGGAAACGATGAAGGTTTCGAACATGCTTCAAGATTTGCGGAAAGCGAGATAATTACAGCAGCACCGCAGACAACAACGGTGGAGACCACGGTTAATAACCTCGGACAGGTGGTCGAAACGGTAACGACCTATTCAAACGAACAGGCCAACTCGATAATGAGTCAGGTAACCGAATCGATCAGAGTTAACTACACACCCGAGACGACATCGATGGAGATGCAGCTTCACCCCGCATCACTCGGAACGGTGAACATGAACATCGCATCGACAAACGGAGTTGTAACAGCCCACATCCTCGTTCAGGATGAAGCAGTAAAGGCAGCACTTGAAGCCCAGCTGATCACATTACAGGAAACATTCGATGAACAGGGAATGAAAGTGGAAGCGGTTGAAGTGGCAGTCGCAAACTACGATCTTAACAAAGGAAGCGACAATACTTCGGGCGAAGATGCACAAAAGCAGGGCACTACAGCAGGAAGAGTCGGATCGAGGCGTCGTATCAACTTGAACGACCTTGACGAAGAAGCTCTTGAGGAGCTTTCGGACGAGGAACAGATCGCAGCCGACATGATGGCAAGATCAGGTAACAGCGTAGACTTCACAGCATAAAGGAGACACAGCATATGTCAACAGTAGCAAATATTGTTAACGGACAGATCGAGAAGAACGGTGTGTCAGCTGCCGAAGCCAAGAAGAACGAGACAGCAAAGTCGAGTGAACTTGACAAGGAAGCGTTCCTCCAGCTCTTGGTTACACAAATGAAATATCAGGATCCGCTGGAGCCTACTGACAATACCGAATATGTTTCACAGCTCGCCACATTCTCTTCGCTCGAGCAGATGACAAACCTCGTTGCATCATCTGACCTGAACAGAGCTTCACAGCTTGTAGGACAGTATGTAACGGTTAAGGAAAAGAACGAGACGACCGGGGAAGAGACGATCAAAGGCGGCAAGGTTGATTACGTAACGGTCGAGAACGGCAAGGGATATCTCAACATCGGGGATGCCAAGTATTCGATAGACGACCTCGATTCAGTCGTAGACCAGAAGTACTTAAACGCTTATAACCTTGCAAACGAGTTCATGGCAAGCCTTAACTCGCTTCCGACACTCGCAAACCTCACGGTAGGTTACAAGGACATCATTGATAATCTCACCGGAGTGCTCGATGACATGTCGACATACGAGAAGGAATTCCTCTCACCGGCATCAATAGCGGACCTGAGGAAGTATCAGGACAGAATGGCAGAACTTCTTCACATAGAAGAGGCCGAAAAGGATTCCAAGTCGGAGAACAAGGACGAGGAAGGCTGACAGACAGATCAGGAGGAGCCTATGAAGATATTAAACGGACAGTTCCCCTCCATCGAACAGGCAGCAAGCCAGTATTTAGAAAAGGCCGTAAGCAGCGAGGCCACACCCGTAGGGCGAAAATCATTTGCCGAGGTTTTCGAAGGCAAGAAGACAGAGAATACAGTACCGAAGTTTTCAAAGCACGCAGAAAACCGCCTATCCGAGAGAAACATCGAATTATCGGACAAGGTGATGAAGAGGCTATCCGCAGGGATGCAGGCTGCAGGACAGAAGGGAATCAATGAATCACTGGTGATGGTCGACCAGCTCGCATTCATAGTAAACGTTAAAAACCAGACCGTGATAACAGCTCTCGATAAGGATGATTCGAACGGCAACGTATTTACGAACATCGACGGAGCGGTGATAGCTTAAAGATAACAGTTAACGGGATCGGACCTTTCAGGAGATCCCTCCACAGGCCCCCGAATGACGGACGGGGCAACAGGCTAAGGAGGTAAATGCCTTATGATGAGATCACTTTTTTCAGGTGTTGCAGGACTGAAGACTCACCAGACCAAGATGGACGTTATCGGTAACAATATCGCAAACGTTAACACCGTGGCATTCAAATCACAGAACGTAACTTTCCAGGAACTTATGTACCAGACAACACAGTCTGCATCAGCTGCAAACGCTGAGACTGGCCGTGGCGGTATCAATGCAAAGCAGATCGGTCTCGGTGTTATGACCGGTGCCATAAATGCAAATATCACAACATCGGGTGCTTCACAGACAACAGGAAACCCCTTTGATGTACAGATCAAGGGTGACAGCTTCTTCGTTGTAAGTGACGGTTCAAACAACTACTTCACACGTGCGGGTGCATTCTACGTAGACGGCATGGGAAACCTCGCCATGACATCAAACGGTTACACCGTAATGGGTTGGCAGGAAGATCCCACAAAGCCTGGCACGATCATTAAAGATACGGTTTCTCCGCTTAAGATCATGAGCCCCGATAAGCTCACATCCGAACCCGAGCAGACGACACAGTCCTATCTCTCAGGTGTTCTTGATAAAAACAGCACGCAGCTGACATCAACAAACGGTTATATACTGAATATCGGTATCTACGATGATCTCGGATACAGCTATGTTGCCAAATTCGCGGTTAAGGATACCGGAACGTCCCTGACTGACGGAGTATACGATTTTGAGGTTGCTGATCTTATTGACTCAAACGGATACAGCCTTATGCACAGCAAGAGCGAGTCCGGCTATGAAAAGACCGGTTACGATGCTCCCGGAGGCCCTGCAGAGACCAGCGCAGCCGGTTATCCCAAGACCATGACTCTTGACAGAAACACGATCAAATACGATACCAAAACAGGTAAGAGCTTAGAGGTTGATACAGCAGGAAATGACACTCAGTACACGATCACCATCGGAGGTATTGATGCATTCCAGGCTCCCATCAAGCTCGGAGCCGGCAAGTCCACGATGTACGATAACAAAGGCACATCAACACTTAAAGGTAATGCCGGTGATTACGACGGTAACTACGCAGGCCGTAAGGTCGGTGAGATGAGCGGTGTTGCGATCGCCCAGGACGGTAAGATCACCGCAACATATGATAACGATACATCAAAGCTCCTCGGACAGATCGCGGTTGCAAACTTTGCAAATCCGTCAGGTCTTGAGAAGATCGGTGACAACCTTTACCAGTCGACACCCAACTCCGGCGCCTTTGACGGAATCGGTGAGGATATCACCGCAGGTGCCGGAAGCCTGTCGACAGGTGTTCTGGAAATGTCAAACGTTGACCTTTCAGCAGAGTTTACCGATATGATCACAACCCAGCGTGGTTTCCAGGCAAACAGCCGTATAATCACGGTTTCCGACTCCATGCTCGAGGAACTTACAAACCTTAAGAGATAATTAAGTAACCCAATATGAACCCGGGGCGCGTACATAGTACGCGTCCCTTTTGGGCACTTATTGAATATAGGCAAAAATACATAGACATTTACATAATAATTTAGTAAAATAACTACGTATGAAATGATGTAATCGGGAGTGTAGTGTTTTGGATTTAGCAACCTTAATAGGTGTAGTTGCCGGGCTTGTCTTCATGATCGTTTCGATCTTTATCGGACAGGACGGACCGGCCGGAATCAAATACTTTCTGGATGCCCCCTCCGCCATGATCACATTCGGCGGAGCGTTTGCCGCCATATTCGCAGGTACGAGCATCAAGGATTTTGTGAACGGACTCAAAAGTGCCAAGATCGCTTTCATGCACGGCAGCGAGGATCCCGGCGGGATCATCCAGAAGATAATAGATCTTTCAAATGTGGCTCGTAAAGAAGGCCTTCTCTCTCTCGAAGAAGCTGCCTCAGGTCTTGATGACGTGTTCCTGCAAAAGGGTGTCATGCTCATCGTCGACGGAACGGATCCCGATCTAGTAAGAGGAATAATGGAAACCGAGCTTATCAGTATCGAAGACCGTCATAAGGTCAATATCGGATTCTGGGAAGATCTCGGAGGTATGGGTCCTGCGTGGGGTATGATCGGTACCCTCCTCGGACTTGTTATGATGCTTTATCACATGGATGATGTTGCGGCGCTTGGTCCTAACATGGCCGTTGCCCTCATTACGACATTTTACGGCTCGGTTCTTGCAAACTGGATCTGCGCGCCTTTTGCATCAAAGCTTAAAAAGGTAAACGGAGCCGAGATCAAGGTTAAGGAGATAACGATCGAGGGACTTTTGTCCATACAGGCCGGAGAGAACCCCCGTGTCATAGAAGAAAAGCTCAAGTCGTTCCTGGCACCGAATGAGCGTGGCGGCAGCGGCGGAGAAGAAGGGGGAGGCGAAGAGTAGTGGCTAAGCGTAAACCGGAAGAGCCGCCCAAAGGCGCACCGGCGTGGCAATCGACCTTTGCCGACCTGATGAACCTTCTGCTGTGCTTCTTCGTTATGCTTTTTGCAATGTCAACGATAGACGCAGAGAAGTTCGCGCTTGTAGCAGCAAGTTTTTCACAGACGTTCTCGATCTTTGATTCGGGCGGATCGTCCCTTTTAGAGGGTCTTCTTATAAACAACGGAGTCAGCCAGCTGTCACAGCTTGATGAATACATGAACACGATGGGACAGGCTGCGGCTTCCGACACGGAGTCGGATGAGTTCAAGGAGTTCGACGAGAAGGTGTCCGATGTCCAGGAAGAGATGCTCAAGCAGAACGAGCAGCTTGCCGAGAAGATCGACGAAGCTCTTGCAGAGCAGAACCTGACCGGTGACATCGATGTTGATTTCACCTCTCAGTACGTGGAACTGACACTTAACGGAGCTCTCCTGTTTGATTCGGGAAAGGCTGAGCTCAAGCCCGAGGCACTGCCTCTTATGGAAAAGGTCGGAGTCATCCTCCAGAAATATGCCCAGTCGGTCATAGAAGTGGAAGGACACACGGACAATGTTCCGATCAATACCGCAAAGTTTGCGAACAACAATGAACTGTCGAGTGCGAGAGCACTGTCGGTGTTTGATTATCTCGTTGAGAACACAAACCTCAACCCTTCAAACATCAAGCATTCGGGACGCGGCGAATACATTCCGGTAGCGGACAATTCCACTCCCGAGGGACGTGCCAAGAACCGCCGTGTCGAGATCAAGATATACAATCCTTTAGCCGCGCCTTGACCAGGTAGCCGGAGCGGCGTTTGAGCGGGGATGGTAATTATAGTAAAAGAGGGAATAAAGAAATGAAAAAGAACTTAATGTCGGTAATCATACTGGCGTTGGTGGCCGTAAATGTCGTGCTTACCGGGATCATAATGTTCTCGACCGTATCAGCCAACCGCAAGACGATAGCGCTGGTGGATGACATAGCAGCCATCTTAAACCTTGAGCTTGAAAGCAGCGCCGGGCAGGAAGAGGCGGCCGAGGAGGCACAGGTACTTCCGGAGAATTCCGAAGTATATGATATTGCGGATCCCATGACTGTTGCCTTAAAGGACAGCGGGGACGGCAGGGATCATTATGCTATGTGCTCAATGTCGTTCTCCATCAACAAGGAACATGAGGATTACAAGACGTACCAGCCCATGCTCGCAGCCAAGGAAAGCAAGATAAAGAGCGAGATCATAGAAGTTGTCGGGCAGTACACCAAGGAAGAAGCTCAGGCCAATGTACACGGTATCGAGGAAGCGATCCTTGCCAAGGTTCAGGCAATGTTTGATTCAAACTTTGTATACGAAGCATACTTCCGCGACATCAAATTCCAGTAATCAGATAGATTCAATAAAGTGAGGTGAGCTTAATGGGCGAAGTTCTCTCGCAAAATGAGATTGATAGTCTGCTTCAGGCCTTAAGCTCAGGTGAACTAGACGCAGAAGACATCAATAGCATTGACGAGCGATCGGCGAAAAGCTACGATTTCAGGCGCCCGGCAAAATTCTCCAAGGAACATCTGCGAACTCTAGAGATTATATTCGAGCACTACGGCAGACTTCTTTCAACCAACCTGCCCGTGTATCTGCGAAAGAACATACAGGTCAGCGTGGTCAACTCGGAGGCTTGTACGTTCTCGGAATTTTCCACAGCCCTTGCCAATCCGGTACTGCTGGCGGTGGTAAACTTCGATCCTCTGGGCGGAAACGTTCTGTTGGAGATAGCAGCCAATCTTGGATATGCGATCATAGACAGGATGCTTGGAGGCCAGGGGAACCCGCTCGATAAGAGCAGGGACTTTTCGGAGATCGAGAGGTCGATCATAGACAAGATCATAACGGTGTGTGTTCAGCTGCTGCGAGAGCCGTGGAAGAACGTTACGGAGATCAATCCGTATCTGGAGCGTGTGGAGACCAATCCGCAGTTCGCACAGATCATAGCACCGTCGGAAATGATTGCGATCGTGACGATAAACGTCAAGATAGGTGATGTCGAAGGACTGATGAACGTGTGTCTTCCTTACTTCACCCTCGAGTCGGTCATGGATAAACTGAATACGAAGTACTGGTTCGCAAACATGAAGGACAACAGCGGTGAGGAGTTCGGCGAACACATCGAAACGGTGATCAGAAAGATCCACATGCCGATTCGCGCAGTACTCGGAAAGAGCACCATAACGGTAAGCGATTTTGTGAACCTGCAGCTCGGGGACATAATAAAGCTCGGAAGCAAAGTGGATTCACAACTCGATATATTTGTCGGGAACATTCAGAAGTTTAAAGCTCTGCCCGGAACGAGCCGGGACGGCTACGCGGTCAGAGTTACAGAAGTATTAAGAGAGGAGGAACGCCAATGACGAAGTCATTTTCAGATGCGTTCCGACGAACTGGCAGGACGACGAAGGAGTCGTGCCGATACCTTAGAAGAGGAGGAACGCCAATGACGAAGTCATTTTCAGATGCGTTCCGACGAACTGGCAGGACGACGAAGGAGTCGTGCCGATACCTTAGGAGAGGAGGAGAGATAGAGTATGGACGGAATGTTATCACAGGATGAAATAAATGCTCTGCTTAGCGGCGGAATACCTGACGCACCTGCCGATGCCGCTGATGCACCCTCCGATGCCCCGGCTGATGCAGCTCCTGCGACCGGTTCGGTACAGGTTGATGAGAGCGCTCTTACTGATGAAGAAAAAGATGCGATCGGTGAAGTTGCAAATATCAGCATGGGAACGAGCGCGACAACGCTCTACTCGCTGGTCAACCGTAAGGTTAACATCACAACCCCTGTAGTTGACCTGTCGACATGGGATACGATCGTTGCCGAATACGAAAGGCCGTGCGTGTTCATCAAGATCAAGTATACGGAAGGTCTTGAAGGCACTAACATCTTGATACTGAAGGAACATGATGTTAAGATCATTACGGACCTTATGATGGGCGGCGACGGTACCAACATAGAGGATACCGAACTGACGGATATCCACCTGTCGGCCATATCCGAGGCGATGAACCAGATGATGGGATCGAGCGCAACATCCCTTTCATCGATGCTTGGACGGATGATAGATATCTCACCTCCGGAAGCAAACCTCGTGGATGTGTCCGGTATCGATGAACAGGGCGATCTTTCGTCATTCCTGTTATCGACCTTCGTAAGGATCACATTCAGGATGCAGATAGGTGATCTGGTTGACAGCAAGATCATGCAGTTGTATCCTATTGACTTTGCAAAGAACCTTTACGATTACTTCATGGACAGTCAGGAGCCGCAGGCACCTCATGCCCCGGAACCGGCACCCGCACCTCAGATGGCTGCGCCTTCGATGCAGGCACCGTCAATGGGTCAGAGCATGGGAGCACCTTCCATGCCGCCTCCGAACATGGGAATGCCTCAAATGGGCGCTCCGGGCATGGACTTTTCGATGGGTATGGGCATGCAGCCGCAGATGGCACCACAGCAGATGGGCATGGGCATGCCGAACATAAATATCCAGCCCGCAAGCTTTACACCGTTCTCTACGGATGTAAACGCGATGCAGTCGCAGGAAAACATCTCCCTGATAAAAGATGTGCCGTTAGAGGTTACTGTAGAATTAGGCAGGACAAGTAAGGCAATTTCTGATATACTAG
>JAFRIL010000282.1 GCA_017432845.1 Lachnospiraceae bacterium
CGGATGTACTCCGTGTGCCTCGGCGATAGCCTTAAATTCGGGAACCTGCATGTCCGCGATATCGGTAGCCACCATGTCACGCTCAGGTCTCTGGGGTGAACCAAGGGGCATAAAGCCTATGGGCTGAATGTCATGAGCCACAAGATAGTCAAAGAGTTCCTGCTGCTGGAAGCACGGATGAAGTTCCATCTCACATGCGACCGGCTTGATCTCAAACTTGTCGATAACGGCTTCCATCTTGGGTATGGTCATGTTGGATATACCTATATGACGTACAAGGCCCTTACGTACAAGGTCTTCTATCTGTCTGTATGTATCCATGAATTCCGCAACCGAGAAGGGTTTGGAATCGGGATTTCTCGAATCAACATCACATCCGGGTGCATGATAGTTCGGGAAAGGCCAGTGGATAAAGAACAGATCGATGTAATCACACTGAAGGTCAGCTATTGACTTACGACATGATTTTTCAACCTCTCTGTGCATGTCGTTCCAAACCTTTGTCATGATGTACAGGTCTTTACGCTCTACAACTCCTTCATCAAATGCATCCTTAAATACCTGACCGATCTGGTCTTCGTTGCCGTAGCATGCGGCACAGTCAAACATCCTGTATCCTGCACGGATCGCACCGGCTACAGCGTTTGAAACCTGCTCTGCCGTAAATCTGTCGGAACCGAAAGTACCCATGCCGATGCAGGGAACCTTGTCGCCGTTATTAAGGGTGATCTGCGGAACTTTTTTGGGATCTACTGCCATTTTGAAACCTCCTCCAATCTTTATGCTTCACTGTCAATTAATATCTTTCCTTTTACCGTGCCCGGAGTCTTGAACATCTCAAATGCTTCATCTATCTTCGAGAGCGGTATCTTTTTGAATATGAATGAATCGTCGAACTTAAGCTCTCCGGTGTTGAAATAATGTGCGGCCAGCGTCCATTCATCTCCCGGGAACGGTGCCGAATAGCTCATCCACGAACCGGTAAGAATGAACTCCTTGCGGTTGATGTTTTCCCACTCATCTACCGTGAATGTCATTTCCTTTGTGGGTGTTCCGATGAAGCATACCTGTGCCTTGTTCGCTGCAAGCTTAAATGCCATCTTCATCGTTATCGTGTTGCCGGCTGTCTCGTATACGTAGTCAAAACCTTTGCCGTCCGTAATGGAACTTACTTCATCCATGAATCCTTCCTTGCCGGAATTGACTCCGAAATCACAGCCGAGTCTCTTGGCAAGTTCCAGTCTCTCATCGAGTATGTCAAATACCGTGACTGTCTTTGCGCCGAATATCTTTGCCCACTGCGCGGTCATAAGACCTATTGTGCCGCCGCCTAATATCGCAACGTTTTTGCCACCCTTATAGTCGACTCTGCGAAGTCCGTGAAGCGCGACCGTTGCGGGTTCAAAAAAAGCGCCCTTTTCGAAGCTGACCTCATCGCCGATCTTGACGGCGTTCTTCTCGGGAACCGCAACATACTCGGCATAGCTTCCGAACTCTCTGGATCCGATGAAACTGTAATGCTTGCAGAGGCTGTAATTACCCTTCTGGCAGTCATCACACTTCATGCACGGAACAAGCGGGATCCCGGCAACCCTGTCGCCAACCTTAAGCGTTGTAACTCCCTCGCCTGTCTCGGTTACGGTTCCGGAAAACTCATGCCCCAATACGTTTGGGTAGTAGTGGCAGGCATCTGCATTTACTCTCGGAATATCAGATCCGCATATTCCCGTGTACTTGACCTTGACAACGACCTTTCCGGGACCTGCGATCGGTTTATCGATCTCCTCATAGCGGATGTCGTTTGGAGCATGTACTACTCCTGCTTTCATAATGATCTCCTCTTTTCTGTAATGTATTGATCAGTATTTCTTAAATGTATCCTTAAGATCCTCATACAGTCTCAGGTACAGATCCATCGACCGTTTGTATATCTCATGATTCTTCATATCAGGCTCCTGAACTCTCGTTATCGCTATCGTCTGTTCAACCGCCTGTTTGTAACCGCTGTACAGTCCGCATCCGACTCCCGCAAGTATCGCAGCTCCGAGAGTTGTCGCCGTATCACTTGCCGGAACCTGGATCGTCCGGCCCGTAACATCTGCCTTGATCTGTGTCCACAAAACAGAGTTGGCGGATCCTCCCATCGCGCTCAGCACTCCGACCGGTGCGCCCGTTTCCTGAGCCGTCATAAGATTATGCTGCAATGCATACGCCACGCCCTCAAGAAGCGCTCTGATCATGTGTCCTCTCGTCTTGTCATATGACAGTCCGTAGAAAACTCCCTTTGCATCAGGATCCCATATCGGAGAACGCTCACCGGACATATAAGGAAGAAATACGACTCCGTCCGATCCGGGTGCTACTTTTGCTGCTTCCTCCGTCAGCTCATCAAAGCTTAATTCCGGTCCTAATTCCTGTTTGAACCATTTGAGCGCTCCGCCTCCTCCTACGGTACCGCCCTGAAGGAGCCATCTGCCGGGAACTACATGGCAGCTTAAGATAAGCTTTTTATGTGAGAGCGCATGGTCCGTGCATATGCTCATGCCGCCTGCCTGTCCGCCCTGTTCCTGTGTTTGTCCTACCTCATAGACTCCGGCTCCGAGAGTTCCGCATGCCGCATCCAGTCCGCCCGCAACGACCGGTGTTCCGGCTGCAAGACCCGTAAGGGATGCGGCTTCGGCGGTAACCTCGCCGACTGTTTCATCACATCTGTATAAGGGAGGTACAAATGATGTGTCTAGTCCGAAGTCCTCGGCAAGCTCTTCGACATATGTCAGGTTCTTCATGTCAAAAAAGTGGATACCGTATCCCTGGCTTTGGTCCTGACTCATAACACCGGTCAGTTTGTATACGATATAACTGTTTGACTGAAGGAACTTATCTGTCTTTTCAAATACCTCAGGCCTGTTTTCCTTAAACCACAGCATCTTTGGTGTAGTATATGAAGGGAGAAAATCATTCCCTGCGATATCAAATATCTTGTCCTCTCCGACAAAACGTTTCACCCTGTCGCAAATTTCTCTGCTTCGTGTGTCCATCCAGATCGGAGTCCTGTCAAGAACGTTGCCTTCCTTATCAACGGGAATGGCTGACCAGCTCTGTCCGTCGACACCGATCGCCGCAATATCGTTGGCGGAAAGTTTCCCGGAACCCAGTATTTCCTTGATTCCTGCGCATATTGCCTCCCACCACTCATCGGGGTCCTGCTCCGCCCATCCGGGATTCGGATAATAGACTTTATATGGTTTGTTCGACTGCTCGATCACATTTCCGCAAAGGTCAAAGACTGCAACTTTGCATGCCGATGTGCCGATATCGATTCCCAATAAGAGCTGTTTTGACACTGTTTCTCCTGTTTCAGAGCGAAACGTTTCGCTCTATGTCGAAAAAAATTAGGCCCGCAGACCTCTGCTAATTGACACTATATGCTTATAAACTCGGTGCGTCAATACATTTTTTAAAAAATGAAACGTTTTGTGATACATTAACAAAGTTTGCAATTGTTTTTCTGTAAAGATGTTACAACGTCTTGATCGAGTTGCCTTCCTGCAGTCTTGTCCCGAGAGCGATCTCTATCGGATCCTCGTTAATGATACCGTTCATCCTTCCGATCAGCAGCTCAACGGCACGCTCCCCGAGCGCCTTCATTGGCTGCTCGACCATATAAACCTGGGGCTGCAGGAGATGGAAGAACAGCTGGTCGTCAAATCCCAGCAAAGATATGTCATCAGGGCACTTGAATCCGGCTTCGCTCATGGACAGCATCGCTCCGAGGGTGATCTCATAATTACTCATGAACACACCTGTCGGCCTGTCCTTTAATGCCATCAGCTTTTTCATTCCATTATATCCTGTCGCTATGGAGTGAGTACCCCTGACCTGATAATCGGCGGGGACTTCAAGACCCGCGTCACGCATTGCTTCCATGAATCCGTTGAAACGCTCGCGTCCCGTATATTCACGCTCCGATGCGATCACGGCGATCTTCTTGTGATTCCTTTTGATCAGCTCCTTCATCGCATTATATGTGGACTTTCTGTTGTCGATGCGGACACAGTCATACTGAATATCCGAAAGCGATCTGTCCAGAAGCACGACCGGTATTTTTGCATTCTTGGCCGGTGCGAGGAAATCCCCTCTTGATGCAACGGGAAGTACTATTATTCCGTCAACTTTCTTGCTTATCAGATACCTGACATTCTTAGCCTCGATCTGCTCATCGTCGCACGAGTCCACGATGAGCATGCCGTATCCGTTCTTACGCAGAGCCTCTCCGACATGATGAAGGATCATCCCGGTAAACGGGCTCTCTATGCTGAATACGAGTATTCCGACAGTGTTGGTCTTATTTGTTACAAGCCCTCTTGCAAGTTCGTTGACCTCATAATGAAGCTCTTTGATCGC
>JAFRIL010000283.1 GCA_017432845.1 Lachnospiraceae bacterium
CCTGACTCGAGAAGGTTTTGCAAAAAAGCGCCGATGACATTGAACGTTAAGAAGAAAATGAGTCCCATGATAGCGATAAACACAGGGATACCGGTATATTTGCCGGTAAGAATCTTATCTATCTTCTCGCTCCTGATCCTCTCCCTGCTGTTTGCAGGCCTTCTCACCGAAGCCCTGCAGACTTTTTTGATATATGAAAAGCGCATGTCGGCCATTGCCGCGCTTCTGTCAAGGTCTCTTTCCTTCTCCATCTGAAGCACTATGTGCTCCATTGTCTCGATCTCATTCTGGTCAAGCCCGAGCTTGGTTATGATAAGATCATCTCCCTCAATGACCTTGCATGCGGCAAACCTTCGAGGGATATTCTTTTCGTCCGCATGATCTTCAATAAGATGTGAAACAGCGTGTATCGACCGGTGTACCGCTCCGCCGTAATCACTCTCATCGCAAAAATCCTGTCTTAGGGGTTTTTCCCTGAAATGGGCAATATGAACCGCATGTTCCACGAGTTCTTCTATACCTTCGCTTCTTGCTGCAGATATAGGCACTACCGGAACACCGAGGAGATTTTCCATCGTGTTGACATCAACACTTCCGCCGTTTGATGTCAGCTCGTCCATCATATTCAGTGCGACCACGACCGGAATATCCATCTCCAGAAGCTGCATCGTCAGATACAGGTTTCTCTCTATGTTTGTAACATCAACTATGTTGATGATGGCATCGGGTCTCTCATTAAGTACAAAATCACGTGATACAAGTTCCTCGCTGCTGTACGGGGACATTGAATATATGCCCGGAAGATCGGTGATCAGGGTGTTCGGATAACCCTTGATAACACCGTCCTTGCGGTCCACCGTGACACCGGGGAAATTACCGACATGCCTGTTCGATCCCGTAAGATTGTTGAACAGAGTCGTCTTTCCGCTGTTCTGGTTGCCGACAAGTGCAAACGTCAGTACTTTGTCGTCGGGCAGCGGATCGCCGCTTCCCTTCGTATGAAATTTACCGCTCTCACCAAGTCCCGGATGGGGAACCGGCCTTTTTCGGGCGGGTCCGTTTTCATCTCCTGCGTCTTCTTTGGGCACAACCGCGATATGCTCTGCCTCCGCAAGACGCAAAGTCAGCTCATATCCGTGTATCTTGATCTCCATGGGATCACCCATCGGAGCATATTTGATTATACGCAGGGATGCACCCGGTATGACACCCATGTCAAGAAGATGCTGCCGCAGAGCCCCCTCTCCCGCAACGCTCTCAACGACCGCGCTCTTTCCTATCTCCAGTTCTCTTAATGTCATTTTCTTCCCTTGAAAAAGGCTGCCTTACGGCAGCCTTTTCCTTATTAAACGTCAACTTATTTCTGACCACGAAGTTCCAATACCTGATCCCAGTTAACTTCCATATGATTCTCTCCGAGTGTTCCCGCAGCTGCAAGTGCAGCGTCCCTGGTTTTGAACGCTCCAAGCTTGGTACCGTTCTTATCATCCAGTACTTCAAACGGGTTGCTCGGATCCGCACCGATTATCCCGCTTGCATCAAATACAACACCACCTGTTACACCTTCAAGCAGAGCCGGGTCAAGTCCACAATTCTTATCCATCTCAAGATCCTCCTTTAGGTTAAACTCTGTTTTAAGTATCATAGTATTGTATCACACAATACATGAATTACAACCACATTTTAACAAAAACACAAAGATTTCACAAATCGCTCAGAACGGTCCTGCAAATATACCCTTTTCCCTCTTTGATCCGTAAATATCCGTATCAAATACGATGTCGCTCCCATCCGGAGCCTCAAACCGTTCCTCGGGCTCGAATGCCATGCCAAGGGTGTCGGAAGTTATAAGCGAAGCCTTGGGCAGGTACTGTTTATAGTCAGTCTCTACCGTGCATTTACCGCCTTTATCATCAAGCTTTATGCTGACCTTATGATCATTATCCACAAAGCTGTCTTCTTCGATATCACACGGCTGTGCTCCGTTAAAGAACACGTTTCCGCCGGTCCATACCGGTAGGGGCATGTAATAGCGGTCACGCGATACGCCGCATCCTTCGCCGCAATACCCTTTGAAGTGATCCTTCCACGTATCTTCCTTCATATATCCGTCATATACGCATGTTCCGACGGTAAGGTTTCTGTCATCCCATTCATCGGCTCCATGCGAACACAGATCGATCATACCCTGACGGTTTTCTTGCTGAACGAACACATTGTTGTAGAAGCGCACATCACCGTGAAGCACCGTCATGAATCCCGTGATATCAGTACTGTGCGGTGCGTGTATCGGAGTATATCTCGGGGAAGGATACTTGTCGGAGCCGTTATTGACACCGTGGCCTGTCGCAGTGATGGAGCCGCCGAACAGATTATGAACGAACGCAACTCCCTGCGCCGACAGCCTGATGCTTCGCTCCGACAATAGCACATTGTTATCGATAAGCGTAGGGCCGTGAGCTATCTCGATCCAGATATCCTCGCCAAGTCCGAGTCCTCTTGCGCACTCCTCATTAAGAAGATGATCTGCCGCCATGCAGTTGTCATGAAAGAGATTCGATGAAACCCTAGTACCCTGACACTGCCAGTCGAGCCAGATACCCCTTACGTTATCGTGAAAATGATTGTTCCTGATGATAACGTCTATAGCCGCATGAAGCTTGATACCGCCTGTCTCAGCGCCCGCAAGATCACGCTTATTGTTGATATGGTGGATATGATTGTTCTCGATAAGGGAAAATACACCGCCCAGGTTTCCTACGATACCCGTCTGGCCGCAGTCATGTATATCGCAGTCCCTGACAATGTGAGAGCCTATCGTCTCCTTACTCCAGCCGTCAAGCTGCGCGATAAGTGAACAGTCCCTCTGTGTCTGCGCACCGTCCTTGTATTTATATTGCAGCCACTTGTTATCGTTATGCTGCTGTCTGTACTTGCCAAGGGATATACCGCTGCACTTGCTACCGTATACCTCGCAGTCCTCAATGATCCAGCCTTTGGACCAGTGCGGACCTATCATACCTTCCTGAAGCGCGGTGGGCGGTGCCCACTGTGTTGCAGCCTTCGTAACTGTAAATCCGGAAAGGGTGATGTAGCTGACATGCTCTGCAACAGGCCAGAAGCAGTGTGCCCGGACGGTTATCTCGACGCACTCCTCGTTCGGATCGGCTCCGCAGAAGTTCGCATATATAAGAGTCGAATCCGTCTCGTTATCCTGGCATGTATACCATACATGCTTTGTAAAATCACGGTCCCAGGATGGTTCGTA
>JAFRIL010000284.1 GCA_017432845.1 Lachnospiraceae bacterium
AAAGATCTGGTATCTGATCGAAGACGGGAACGTCTATTTCTATGATGATGAGACTGATATGATGTTCGTCTATGATGAATATGAAGATGCGATCTACTATTATGACGACGAAGATGATGAATGGTATCTGGCGGAAGATTAAGTTCTCTGATGTCCGGAAAACAGCTCATAAAGCGCAACTGCTGAAGATGCGGCAACGTTAAGCGAATCAACCCCGTTGTGCATGGGGATGATCGCAACATGATCACTATCATCGATCGTTCTTTTGCTGATGCCGTCACCTTCGGAGCCGAATACAACGGCAGTTTTTTTGTGCGACTGCAGTACGGGATCAGAGACGGGTATTGCGCCCTCAACAAGTGCCATGGAGATCACGCTAAAATCATGGAAGTGAAGCATTCTTACCGGATCACATCCGTCGGGGACATAGGTCCACGGGATCTGAAAAACGGTGCCCATGGAGACTCTGGCAGCTCTCCTGTAATAGGGATCGGATGATGCTCTTGTCAGAAGGACCAGGTCGGCTCCGAGCGCTGCCGCCGATCGGAAGATCGCTCCGACATTGGTGGGATTGACTATATCTTCAAGAAGCACAACGTGCCTTGACGAGGACAGAAGTTCGTCGGGATCACGAAGTGCCGGGCGCAAAAATGCGCCGAGAACACCTCTTGTCAGATTGAATCCCGTAATATGATTTATCACATCAAGAGGTGCCGTAAAAACGTTACATTCTCCGCAGCGAGCCAGGATGGAGCGCACTTCTTCGCGCTCGATCGAGCGCTCCTCAACAAAAAAAGACAGCGGACTGATGCCGGCGTCAAGAACGCGCTGTATGACCATCGGTGTTTCTGAGATAAACACTCCCGGTCCGGGCTCGTTTATGTGCAGAAGGGAGGGTTCATTATATCCGATATACAGCGACAGTCTGTCGTCGCCAAGATCATTTATCTTTATGATTTTCATCTCTCGACCTTTGTTTTCTTTATCTGATATGATATCATAATCATAATAACATGTTTTGTTTCGATATGAACGGAAGGTACAATATGAAGAATAAAAGCATACTTGGTTTAATAGCGGTATTTGTTATTTCGGCAGTACTTATCGCTGGGTGCGGCGAAAAAGCTGCGGAAACTGACACGACTCAGACCGGATCAGAATATACAGAAGCAGAGACCGAAACGGAACCCGGGGATGAGCCCGAGGATGAACCTGAGCAGGAACCTGCGGACGAGACCGTAGCCGAAGAGACCGTAGAGGAAGATACATCAGACACCGAAAATGCATTTGCGGATTTTACGGTTTATGATCTGTCTCAAAATGAAACGACACTGGATACTCTTATTTCCGGGAACAAGGTTACAATGCTCAACTTCTGGGGGACCTTCTGCGGCCCGTGCATAAGAGAGATGCCTGACCTTGCCGACATAGAAAGGCAGTATAAGGACAAGGGTTTTGAGATCGTTGGCGTTACGATAGATGCCGTTGATTTTGACAGCGGTAAGATCATGCCCGAAATAGTGGATGATGCCAAAGCCATCATGAAGGATACGAACGTGGAGTATCCTGTTGTTCTGGCAAGTCCCGAGCTGATAATGAGCACCGAGATAGAAGCGGTCCCGACAACATTTTTTGTTGATAAGAATGGCGAGCTTCTTACCGAGCCTTTTGTCGGTTCAAGGGACAGGGCAGAGTGGGAGAGCATTATCTCGGATCTTCTGGAGTGACTTGACTTGCCCGTTTTGTTCGGATATATTTAATCATATACTTTTGCATTTCAATATGATCATTTCATTTCTGTGATCATGATCCCCATATTGAATCAGGAAGACGACAACCTCCCAATTTGATTTATGGAGGTTATCAGCATATGTATTGTTCTGTAATGTCAGGCGGCATCCGTGGGATTGACGGATTTTCGGTCAGCGTTGAGACCGATGTGTCAAGCGGTATGCCCGGTTTTGATATCGTAGGTTATGTCGGAGGCGAAGTAAAAGAGGCAAAAGACCGTGTCAGAACGGCCTTGAGAAACACAGGCCACATGCTGCCAGTGGCACGCATCACAGTAAACCTGTCTCCCGGAGATGTTAAGAAATCCGGCACCGGATTTGATCTTCCGATCGCTATTTCGATACTTGCGTGTATGGAAGAGATCCCCGGTAAAGCTCTTGAAGGTGTGTTTGTTGCGGGAGAACTGTCGCTTTCCGGTGAAGTATGCCCGACAAAGGGAATTCTTCCGATGATCCTGATGGCCAAGAGGTGCGGGATCAGGAAGTTCATAATACCTGCCGCAAACAGTGCCGAGGGCGCGGTTGTAGAAGGGATCAAGGTTTATCCTGTCTCATCACTTGCCGAGGTCATAGGGTTTCTGTCCGGCAGTTGCAGCATTTCTCCAGCCCCCAATCACCTGCGTCCGAGTCTGTGCGCCGTTCATGAATATGAGCATGATTTTGCCATGATACGCGGACAGGATACAGCCAGAAGAGGTGCTGAGATCGCCGCTGCAGGTTTACATAACATGCTCATGATAGGACCGCCCGGTGCCGGAAAAACACTCATAGCAAAATGCATTCCATCGATACTGCCGCCACTTTCCAAAGAAGAATGTCTGGAAGTATCAGCCATATACAGCATCAAAGGTGCACTGTCTTCAGACAGCCCGCTTATCGTAAGGCGTCCCTTTGTAGCCGCTCACAGTTCTTCAACAGACATTTCCCTTGTCGGCGGAGGCGCAGTCCCCAGACCCGGTGCCGTCAGTCTTGCCCACAAAGGGGTCCTGTTTCTTGATGAGATCCCGGAATTTTCCAGAAGGTCGCTCGAGGCCCTTCGACAGCCACTGGAAGACGGAAAGGTGTGTATCACGAGAAACCGTGACATCTGCGTATTCCCATCTGATTTTATGCTCATTGCCGCTGCCAATCCATGTCCGTGCGGCCATTACCCTGACCTTAACAAATGCACGTGCGACGATACCAAACGCTCAAGATACCTGTCGAAGATATCGGGCCCTTTTCTGGACAGAATGGATCTGTGCTTACAGGCAAATAAGGTCACCTGCGCAGATCTTCAGGGAAATGAACTGCCGGAGAGTTCCAAAACGATCAGAGAGCGTGTGATCGCAGCCCATGACATACAGCGCAGAAGGTTCAAGGGTTCCGGTATACAGTTCAATTCTCAGATGGGAAACCGGGACATAGAAAAATTCTGTACTTTGGGAAAACCGGAAACAGTGCTTATGAATGAGCTTGCCCAAAAACAGGAAATGAGCGCAAGGACATACTACAGGATGCTGAAGGTCGCCAGGACGATCTCCGATCTTGCAGGCAGGGAGCACATCAGTGAAGAAGCCATCCTGGAAGCGGTACGTCTTAAAAGCAGGGTGTTGTTATAGGAGGGAAGGGATGAACGACAGAATATATGATTACTGGGTTGCAACTCTTCAGGACGGATACATCGGAAATCTCATCCGGATCACGCAGGAGGCCGGCGGTGCAAAGATCCTCTATAACATGAGTAAAAATCATATGATATCAGAGCTCGGACTGTCGCAAAAACTGTCGGACCACATAGATGAAAACAGGCCGGGCGAAGACCATCTTATAAATGATTATGAAAAGATGTCAGGCAGAGGCATTAGTTATGTAAACTATACCGATGATGATTTTCCGGATAAGCTCCGAAACATTGCAAGCCCGCCATATGGCATATTTGTAAGAGGTTCACTTCCGGATCCTGCCACTGCGTCAGTTGCCGTGGTCGGTGCAAGGGACTGTAGCGAATATGGCCGACTGATGGCGGAGTATTTCGGAACACGACTGGCCAAAGAGGGCGTACAGGTCATCAGCGGGATGGCATGGGGTATTGATGGGATCGCCCAGTCTGCCGCGCTTGCCGCGGGCGGAAAATCATTTGCCGTCATGGGATGTGGGGTTGACATAACATATCCGGCAAAGAACGCTGTTCTGTACAGAAGACTATGCTCGGATGGTAACGGTGTGATCAGTGAGTACGCTCCTAAAACACCGGCCATTGCCAGGCAGTTTCCACCGAGAAACCGCATAATATCCGCATTGTCGGATGTACTTATAGTTGTTGAGGCACGTGCCAAAAGTGGCACTTTGATAACCGTGGATATGGCGATAGATCAGGGCCGGACCGTGATGGTCGTTCCGGGAAGACTTACAGACAACTTAAGCGTGGGATGCCTGAAACTCCTGTATCAGGGTGCACTCCCCGCTATCGGGATAGAGTCGGTATTGGAACAGTTGGGGCTAAGGAACTGCGCGGATATACGGGCGCATAAGAATAAGGAGAAAATGGGGAAAAACGAAAAGAATTCGCCGAAGGATACGACAGATATCACACCGGATCTTCAAACTGTAGCGGATATTTTGACTCTCGACCCTCAAAGCATTGATGATATAGCACGACGCGCCGGCCTTGATCAGAGCACGGCGATGATAATGCTCACTAAGCTTGAGATGGCAGACCTTGCCACAGAGATATTCCCGGGATTCTTCGTAAGACAATACACAATCAGGTAA
>JAFRIL010000285.1 GCA_017432845.1 Lachnospiraceae bacterium
ACCGGATGTTGTCGGTATCTCCTTCATCAAGCTTTGATATCTTGACATTCATGTTCCTTGCTTCCGTGGAAATGTAATGTCCGTCAAACCAAACCTCGCCATACTCGACGTAATGATACGCTTCTATGGATCTGGGATTGTCATGAATATGTCTGTCAAATGAATCAAACAATATGATGGACGGCTGTGAAAACGCTCCCTCTTCGTCCCCGAGCCGTTCACACAAAAACGATATTTCCTCCGTATCCGCAGTTACCGGGATGCCGGCGGTAACGGCACTTCTGTACCCGTCTGCCGATATCTGGCTCTCTATCGACACCTCTTCCTCTGACTCTACCTCAAGTTCGTTCGTATCAAGCATATGAACAATGATCCTTGCTACGTCGGGATCAAAGCGGCTGCCGGAATCCTTTACAAACTCTTCCCTGATGACCTGAGGCGGAATGGCACCCCTCGTTCTCTTAACACCGGCCATATCGTCAAACGCATCCGCCGCACTGATGATCCTGGCGGTATACGGTATGGCCGCACCTTTCCTTCCTTCGGGATATCCGCTTCCGTCATATCTCTCACAGCTGTACCTTGCTCCGTCAGCAAGATCAGGGTATTCCTTTATCCCCGACAGGATATCTGCCCCGGCCTCGGGAACGGCTCTTATCCTGGCCTCCTCCTCTTCGGTAAGGTCATCTTCCCTTCCGAGAAGCTCAGTCGGAAGTGTTATCATTCCGACATCATGAACAAGAGCGGAAAAATAAACATCGTCGCATTCATCCTCGCTCCTGCCGCTTTGTTTTGCAATCTTCCTGGTAAGATCCGCAACCCTCAGCGAGTGACCGGACCTGTATTTATCCCTTTCATCGAGTGCCTGCACAAATGACACGGCAGTCTGCTCGAACAGACGCTTCATGCTCCCCCTCTCCTTTTCAAGAGTCTGCATTTCGCTCCTGTGAGTCCTTATCACTTCCTCATTGATATCAAGATACGTAAAGATATACAGGCCGACAGACACGAGCGCGAGCGCCATGTTCACAAGCGACAGGCCGTAAGCGAATAACTGTATGAGAGCAAAGATAATAGGCACAAATATATACAATACCAGGCTTATGAATATAAGCTTTGAGAATTTCTTCCTTCTGCTGACAATGACCGAAAACTGGATCAGCGGGCATATTACGGGCACAATATAACAGATGACAAAACCGGGACAACGGATGTATCTGTTTTCGGAATCAAAAGTATAGTACAGCCCCGTAAACTGGGATACCACCGCAAGCACCATTCCTATAAGAGCGGCCATGCTCACGACGTTCAGTCTCATGGGAAAATCCCTGAACCTGCCATCCGAAAAGAGCAGGTTGCACAGATACAGGTTGAATACAAGTACGATCGCGGGAGTAATAAAGAACACGATAAAATTCGCGATCCTTACCATCGCATATCCCCTGTCGCTGATATCACCGTCATACAGATAGGACAGACGGTCAAATGACACAAGAAGTGTTGCAAACAGTTCCATCACAACCAGTATCCACTTGCGCTTTTGGGGCAGAAACCTTGTAAAAAGCATCAGAATGCCCATAGCGACACAGATACCGCTCATGATGAGCATAAAATTCAGTTGATGTTCCCTTAAAAGGTCAAACATTACAGACTCCTTATCTGTGAAGGACAAAGTATTCGGCAAGTTTTTCAAGAAGCTCATCCTTCTGGATATTCTTCAGAAAATAGCCTTCGGGCTTGAGGGACACAACAGACATCACGCTTTCCTTGTCCCCCTTTCCGGTAAGGAACATGACCGGGATCGAGCTCGTCTCGGGATCGCTTCTGAGCATTTCGAGTACCTGCGGTCCGCTTGTTACCGGCATCTCATGATCGAGAAGTATAAGATCCACCTTGTTCTTACCGAGCAGTTTGATCGCCTGCAGTCCGGAATTCGCCATGGATACTTTGTAAGTACCCTTAAGCCACTCACGTACAAGAGAGAGGTACTGCGCATCATCATCGACTATGAGGATACTCTTTTTGAACTCTCCCGACCTGATCTTGTCAAAATACTCGGAAACAGTCTTGGCAAACGCCTCATTGTCAACCGGCCTTGTATACGTGTGGTATATAAGATCCGCCGGAACCGCTCTTTCTATATGCTGTATATCGGGAGCCTGCCCTATGGCGATCATCTTGATCCCCTCTTCCTCCATTCTCTCTATAAGGTAATGAAGAACATTGTCCTTGGGCGGCTGGTCATCCTCCATATACAAAACGACAAGCGCAACGTCATCAAGCTTTGCATTGATATCATCTATCGTGCATTTTACGAAGCTGCTCTGTGCTCCGCAGTCTGCCGCTTTTTTGACAAGCACTCTTACGATGAATGATTCACGCTCTCCGGTAACGATAATACGATTTTTGTTCATCCGCATCTCCTTATGGTGCCGGTGTTATTTACAGACAAGCGATTCCATGCCGTCCCAGTCCAGTTTCTTCAACATTACCGATAATTCTTTCATCTTCCTGTCATCTTCATCAGGAAGACGGTATGCCGACAGCTGATCAAGTATCATCTCAACCGAGTCGTAATCCATCTGAGGTATGACTTCCTTCAACGCTTCATATGCATCAGCTAGTTCCTGTTCGGGAACATCGCTCTTTTTTTCCCCGGATTCCTCCTCTTTGTCAAGCCGGGCCAGTACTTCCCTGAATCTGCCGTACCTGTTCATCAGTATAGGGTGATTTTCCCGTATGAAACCGGTATCCTCACGATTGCCTGCATCCTCAAGTGCGGCGCAAAGCTCGGACAATTCATTTGCGCCGATTATCCTGGCCGAACTCTTAAGTGAATGCACCTTGATCGTATAAAGCCTTATGTTCCCGGCATCATACGCATCAGAGAGCACTTTGGTGTTTTCGTCTATAGTATCGCGGAACATGTTAAGCGACATCAGGAAGTTGGAAATACCGCCCGAATTGCGTACTCCGTCATCAACAAAAATGCCTTCGGCCTCCTCTATCCACTTCATATCATCCGGGATGCTCTCAAGGTCTTCTGCCGCATCTTCAGGCGTTGCCTTCATCATCATCTGTTCGGGAAGATGCTTCATGATCGTACGTTCCAGTTCGGTGCTGTCTATCGGTTTTGCGAGATATCCGTTAAATCCCTTGGACAGATAGAACTCCTCACCGGCCGTCGCATTGGCGGTAAGCGCATATACCGGAAGATCCGGATGATCGACTCTTATCTTCTCAAGAGTTTCCACACCGTCCATACCCGGCATCATATGGTCAAGAAGTACTACATCAAAACGGCTGCCCCTGATCTTTTCGAGGCATTCCTCGCCGCTTGAAGCGGTGGTGACAAATATCTTCGTCGCCTTGAGCAGACCCTTTATGACATTAAGGTTCATTTCGTTATCATCAACGACAAGAACATCAGCATCGGGCGCAACAAAGAGCGGAACATAGGGACCTTTTTGCACATTTTCCTCACGCTCGGTAAATATCCCGAGCGGAGTCTTATCGATTATCTTCTGGCTGACCGTAAGAGTGAACTCGCTGCCTCTTCCGTAAATGCTCTCACAGGTGAGCGTTCCTCCCATGAGCTCGGCAAATCTCCTGGAAATATCAAGCCCGAGTCCCGTTCCCTGTATTCCGCTGTTCTTTACCTCATCGAGTCTCTCGTATGCGGTAAACAGTTTGTCCATATCCTCGGCCTTTATTCCTATGCCGGTATCTTTGACGCTAAAGCATACGACGCAGTCATCACCCGTCCGCTGCGTAACCGTAACATTAAGTGAAAATCCCCCGACATCCGTATACTTGACCGCATTCGTAAGAAGGTTCAGCACGATCTGACGGATCTTCTGGGCATCACCGTAGAGCCTTACAGGCATTATCTCATCCACGACCACGTCAAATGCGAGTTCTTTTTCGGTGCTCCTTACCCTTATCATCGATACGATCGAACGGAGCAGTTCCCTTACATCGTATTCCTGCTCGACAAGGTTCATCTTGCCCGATTCGATCTTGGACATATCGAGCAGATCATTGATGAGCCCGAGGAGCGATTCGGAAGCATTCCTTATATCAAGGGCATAGTTTACGACAGACATGAAATACCCTTTGGGAACATCCTTTGCGTCTTCCCGCAGGAGCATCTCATCCATTCCCATGATCGTATTGATCGGAGTCCTGATCTCATGGGACATATTCGCAAGGAATCTGGACTTGGCCGAATTGGCCCGCTCTGCCTCATCTCTTGCCTGACGTATCTCGTCATACTGTCTGCGTACAACGGTCGATTTCATGACACGCCATACTATAAGGCCCGCTGCCATAACAAGAAATGCCACTATCAGGAGCCTGAATATAAGCAGTTCGGTAATTCTCGGCTCCTTCACAACAAAGAAGGCGTCATCGAGCAGCACCGACTTTTTGTCATCATCAAGCACCTGTATATGAAGAGTATAATCACCGTATGACAGCCCGGTATATTCAAGTGAAGTCATCTCACTTCTCTTTGCGGTGATACCGGCATCTCCGCTTCCTTCAAGATACACCCTTATCATCGGGTCTTTCATCGTGTAATCCATTACGGATGCGGTGATCTTTATACGTCCGTCGGAAGGCGGTATGGTATATATACCGCGCTCGTCCGGCTTGATCTTTTCGTCATCACAGTATATCGAATTGACCGCCGTCCTGATCTGTGCACTGTCCGAGTAAAAATGGTCGATGTTGACACGGCTGACTCCCTCACGTCCCGAAATATACAGGTTCTTCTGGGGATCAAGCGCACTGTAGGAATTGCTCGTGGCCGTACATGTCAGTCCGTTTGCGATCGTATATATTCTGTAATCGGTGACGCTGTCATCGATCATGTCCTTTGCGCTGACATTGTATATCCCGTAGGACGAGAGTATCCACAGCAATCCGTTGTCATCGGCATAGACATCATAATTGTTATTGTAAGGAAACGTAGTGACTTCCTTAACGGTATCATCTTTGATGTACTCGATGGAGTTGGATGTGATCACATAATACACACCCCTTTCATCGTCCTTTTTGATCCTTAGGATGACATCGCTTGTCAGGCCTTCCTGCCTTCCGATCCTTTTAACATCGCCGCCTGCTCCGTCTATAACATATATGCCGTCCCCGTCTGTTCCCGCATATATCTTCCCTTTGTCAGCTTCGCACACAGTAAGCAGCACGGTGTTTTTCATACCGTCTTTATCGGTAACGGTACGTACGACCTTCTTGTCCCTGATGACCGCAAGTCCGCTGTTTGTTCCGGCAAGCACGGACCCGTCCGATGCTAGCGCCGTACATCTGATCTGATTACCCGGCATTCCGTTAGCCTCGGTAAATCCCGTGATCTTTTTGTCGGATGAATAACACACAAGTCCCAGATCGTTCGTATATGTTGATATCCAAAGATTCCCGGCGTCGTCCTCCATGATGCATCTGATCCTTGTATCAGCAAGATACGTTGTCAGTTCATCGCTTATTGTCCCGGCTTCCTTATCAAGTATGAACAGCCCCCGGTCCGTTCCGATATAGAGCCTGCCGTTATGAAGGCAAGTCGCATTCGTCACTTCATTCGGTATACCGTACTTGTCATTAATATCAACGAAATTGTTGGTCACTATCTTCATCACTCCCTGTGTGGAGGATGCGAACCACATATTTCCCTGATAATCCGATGTCATCATCTCTATGGCGCTGTCCATCGGAAGATTGACCAGCTCATGGAAGTGATTATCAGCCGACAGATATCCGGCCTTCTGGGATGAGGCCAGCCATACCCTGCCGCAGTCATAGCTGATCCAGTGTATGCCGGGGATCGACGATGCTTTGATCTTTTCCATATTGGTTATGCCATCCGACAACACTCCGTGATAGATCACATCTTCATCGGTACACAGATATACAACGCCCGCTTTTGCAGGATCGGTCATAAAGGTCACTATGTTCCCTATACCGAGTTCTTCGCTTTCATAATATGAATCCACATCATGTCCGGCTATCGTAAATATCTTGCCCGTCTTGGTCTGGCCGAACACCTTTCCGGACGCATCGGTCTCAAGCCTTAAGACGACATCATCGTTTATCCTGTCATCGCTTAAGACGGCAAGCTTCATACTCTCATCAACATATGCCACTCCGGCTGTAGTTCCGATAAATACGGTACCGTCACCATCCTCGGCAAATGACCTCACGCTCGATGACAGAAGACCGTCCCGATATGTGAAGTGCCTTGATGTATCCTTATCCACAACGACTGCGCCGTTGTCATTTGTTCCGACCCATACCCTGTTTTTGGAATCTTCAAATATCACGCGTCCGCTCGTAAGTCCTTCCGAGGGATCGAGACGTTCAAAGCTTGTCCCGTCATAACGTATGATGCCGCTGTAGCCACCGATCCATATATGGCCGTCAGACGAAGCCATGATATAGTTTGCATCCGAAGTCGGAAGTCCGTTCGTGGCATCGTATATCGTCTCCGAGTACCCGACATCACCGATCTGTCCGGTTGCCGCATATCCGCCCCCGGGGCGTGTGGCACCGTCCGCCCGCACCTGATGAGATACTGCGAGTGCCACGCCTGTTATGATCGCCGATGTGGCGATAGATTTTAATAATCTTTTTCCTGTCATATCTTTTTTATTTATACCGTCTGGTTATATTTCTTCAGTATTATCTTGACCTCATCGAGCGAATCCATGAACACTTCCACACACTTGGGGTCAAACTGCGTGCCGGCGCCCTCTTTAAGTATTGCAAGTGTTTTCTCAAGAGGGAAGGCGGGCTTATATACTCTCGGTGAAGACAGCGCATCAAAAACATCCGCAACAGCCATGATACGCGCTGAGAGCGGTATGACCTCGCCGTGGAGCCCTTCGGGATAACCTTTGCCGTCCCATCTCTCATGATGATATGCCGCCATGTTCCTGGCTTCCTTCAGATAGTTCTCACCCTTGACGGTGCTGATCGCATTTTCCATGATCTTCTTGCCGGCTGTCGTGTGAGTCTTCATGATCTCATATTCTTCATCATCAAGCTTTCCGGGCTTGTTCAGTATCTTATCGGATATATTGATCTTTCCGACATCATGCAGCGGTGCCGATCTTACGACATCCGATATGAACTTCGGGGTGATCTTTTCCGCATAGTATCCCTTCTTCTGAAGGCCTTCCACGATTATCCTGACATATGCCGATGTCTTCTGTACATGGGCACCTGTATCGGAGTCACGGCTCTCGACCATGTCCGCCATGGTAACGATCAGTCCGTCCTGCATCTTGGACGTCGAATCGGACAGACGCCTAAGATCCCTGATCCTGTCAGCCTGGTCAACGGTCATGCGGCATATGGCATGATACATCTTTTCGACCTCGTCTCCGGTATGTATGTCAAGTGCCCTTATCATGCGAACATCTTCATCAAGTCTTTCCTGATCGTCTCCGGTCGTGGCAAAACGGTCCACACACGATGCTATGCTGCTTATCGGGTATGCAGTATATACACCGGTCGACCAGAGCGCATATGAAATGATCACCATGAAGAAACCGAGTGCGATAAGAAGAACCTTCAATATGAACTCACTCATGTAATCCGCCATATATACCAAAGATACATCGGCTCCGACATAGGCCAGGCAGTTTCCGCGCTCATCCCTTACCGGGCTGTACACAGTCAGCACCCATCCGCTCACATCGTTCGATTCTATCGGCTCTATCGATCGTCCCGCAAACAGGTCCGGAAGATATGGCATGAATGCCTCTTCAAAAGGTACGAGCGTTCCGGGTTCGTTGGCCTCCACATCCCATGAAGCCAGATCGAATATGAATCGGCACCCGTCCTCTTCTATCCTGATAACATACAGATACTCGACTCCGGACGCGTTGTTCCTTATCTTATACATCATGTCCTCAGTCTCTTTGTATCCTTCGGCCGCCCTGCCCTCACGCAGAAAATCGTCTATCCTGTCGGGATCGATAATATCGGCAACAAACTTGGCCGCATTCTGTGCATTCCTCGTCTTCTCCTCCTTGACGTTGTCAAAGTAAAGCTTGACGCTTATCCATGACATCGCAATGATTATCAGAAGTGCAGTAAGCACAAGGGTTACTGCGGTCTTTGTACGGACCGAGGTCTTAACGTCGCGGCTCCATTCCTTCATATCCCTGATCTGGCTGTCGGAAAGCGGACGTTGCAGCCAGCTGCCCTTTTCGATACCGTCCTGTATACTTTTCGGGATAAAGTGTATGGCTATCATAGTCAGGCCTGTGGCAAGGCCTTTATCAAGAAGATTGAGCAGGAAATTGGCAAGAAAGAATGCCAGATATCTCGGAAGCGATGTCGCCACGGACAATGAATGCGACATAAGATTCAGTACCGGATGATATGCCCCGGAAAACACTCCGAGTTGAAGTATCGTGGATAACAGTGCCGCGGAAAATGCGATGCTTAGCACAAAAGCAAAAAGAGTACCGGGCTTCTTCAGCTGGTATTTTTTGACGAACCATGCAGTGTATATAGCGATAAGTGCATTGATGGCAGAGAAATAGATGGCGTTATTATTAAAGAGGGTACATATCACATTTGTTACTACGCCGGTGAATATGCCCGGGAAATATCCCCCGAGAGCCGCAACCGCGATGGTCCCAACTGTATCGAGAAACAGCGGCATACCCAGTCTGTCCATGACAAACGAAAGCAGCACATTGACCAGAATGCCCGCACCGATCATAAGTGCACGTCTTTTACGGTTCCTGTCACCTCTTCCGATCAGCCTGTGTAACAAAGTGTTCACTGTCTGTGCGTCCTCCCGTGGTTTTGCGCTCAAGGATAATATAATCCAATCGGGTAAAAAAATAAACAATATGGGCTGTTTTTTATTGACTTTTTTTTTGTACAGAGCTATATTCTTGTGTGGGCAAAGGGGCCATAACTGTGTTTATGACACCCTTTTTTATTTTTTTACGGAGGTATCACAATGGTTAAAGCTGTTGTAGGTGCAAACTGGGGCGATGAAGGCAAAGGCAAGATAACCGACATGCTGGCCCAGAATGCAGATGTGGTCGTAAGATTCCAGGGCGGTGCGAACGCGGGACACACAATAAAGAACAAGTACGGTAAGTTCGCGCTTCATACTCTTCCTTCCGGAGTGTTTAACGAAAATACCGTAAACATCATCGGAAACGGCGTGGCACTTAACATACCAATCCTTGTCGGTGAGATCGACGGGATCGTATCAAAGGGAGTTCCCAAGCCGGTCGTACTCATTTCGGAGCGCGCCCAGATCATAATGCCGTACCATATCAAGTTTGACGAATATGAAGAAGAACGCCTGGCGGGAAAATCATTCGGTTCGACCAAATCGGGCATAGCTCCCTTTTATTCGGACAAGTTTGCTAAGATCGGTTTCCAGGTATGCGATCTGTGGGATGACGAGGAAATGCTGAAGGAAAAGATAAGAAATGTCAGCGTCCAGAAGAACGTCCTTCTCGAGCACCTGTACCACAAACCCCTGATAGATGTGGATGAGACATACGATACACTCATGAAGTACAAAGAGATGATCGCACCTTATGTGTGTGACGTATCCTCATATCTCCATAAAGCCATAAAGGATAACAAAACGATACTTCTCGAGGGACAGCTCGGAACACTCAAGGACTGTGATCACGGCATATATCCGATGGTAACCTCATCAAATACCATAGCGGCATACGGCGGTGTAGGATGCGGAATCCCGCCATATGAGATAAAACAGGTCATTTCGGTATGTAAAGCTTACTCCTCCGCTGTAGGCGCGGGTGAATTCGTAAGCGAGATAACGGATGAAGCCGTAGCGGATGAGCTTCGCCGCAGAGGCGGTGACGGCGGTGAATACGGTGCAACGACTGGGCGTCCTAGAAGAATGGGATGGTTCGACTGTGTCGCATCCAAATACGGATGCGCGATCCAGGGAACAACGGATGTTGCATTTACCGTCCTTGACGTTCTCGGATATCTTGATGAGATACCCGTATGTGTCGGATACGAGATCGACGGAGAAGTCACAACATCCTTCCCCGTAACAAGACTGTTGCAGAAGGCAAAACCGGTATACGAAACCCTTCCGGGCTGGAAATGTGATATAACCGGGATCAAAGAATATGATAAGCTCCCGGAAAACTGCAGGAAATACATCGAGTTCATCGAAAAGAAGATAGGCTTCCCGATAACAATGGTATCAAACGGGCCTTCAAGAGACGATATCATCTACAGGAAGTCGGATATCAGGTGATCCTGCAACAAAATGGCAAAGCAAAGCGCCGGCAGATACCGGCGCTTTTTTGGTGTTTTATGATCAGTGTACGATCTATTCAAACAGTGCTGTGGAGTAATATCTGTCTCCGCTGTCGGGAAGAAGGGCAACTATCGTCTTACCCTTGTTCTCAGGTCTCTTGGCAAGTTCTATCGCGCCGTAAAGCGCTGCTCCGCTTGATATACCGACCGAGATGCCTTCCTTCTTGGCAAGAAGCTTCGCGGTATCAAATGCCGCCTGGTTGGGAGCCTTGAACACTTCATCATAAACCTTGGTATTAAGTACATCGGGAACGAATCCGGCACCGATACCCTGGATCTTGTGAGCTCCGCTCCTGCCTTCGGAAAGAACGGGTGAGTCTTCAGGCTCAAGTGCAACAACCTTTATCGAAGGATTCTGCTCCTTCAGGTATTCACCTGTTCCCGTTACCGTACCGCCTGTTCCGACACCGGCGATAAAGATATCAAGCTTTCCGTCGGTATCCTTCCATATCTCGGGACCTGTGGTCGCTTTGTGTATCGCAGGATTGGCGGGATTGACGAACTGTCCGGGAATGAATCCTCCGGGGATCTCTTTGGCAAGCTCTTCCGCCTTGGCGATCGCCCCCTTCATACCCTTGGCGCCTTCGGTGAGAACGATCTCTGCACCGTATGCTTTCAGGATATTTCTTCTTTCCACACTCATGGTCTCCGGCATGGTAAAAATGGCACGATAACCTTTGGCTGCTGCTGCGGAAGCCAGACCGATCCCGGTGTTTCCCGAGGTTGGTTCAATGATCGTCGAACCCTCCCGCAAAGCACCTGTCCT
>JAFRIL010000027.1 GCA_017432845.1 Lachnospiraceae bacterium
CAATGATCTGCATTTGCAGTTGTGATCATATTCTTCGATCCTGAACAATTCTTTTCCTCATTAAATTGAGACTGGGGGACGGAGGTGTTGTCTCATTGAAGTTCTTTTGTGTATCCGGCCTCTTTGTCGGCATATTTGAGAAACTCATAGAAGCTGAAGGGGCATTCAAGCGCGGCGCGGCCCGAAGCTTCCATCAGGATCTTTTCCCCGGAAGCATACTCGATATTTAAATACCAGCTACTGAAATGCTCATTGTTGGAGCGCCACCAGCCGTTGTACTCGGCAATCTTTTGCTCTTTTACAAGGTTGGCAAGTCCTTTGACATATTCGTCGGAAACGGGGCCGCTGTAGTCTACGATGATGTAGCTCGGTCCGGACCCGTGAAGCGACATCTCATAGGTACCGTCATCTTCCTTTTCAACATCAATAGAATAGACTCCTTCGTACCAGGGCTCTTCCGGCGGAATATCATAGGTGGAGTTTTCGTTGGAAAATACCAGGTTGAAGCTTACGATCTCATCCGATTCGATTGATTTGGGGAATTTTCGGTCCTTGATCTGTATCTCAAGTTCATTGTCAAGATCTTCCTGTCTGACAAAGCGGTACTGGTGCCCATCCGCATCCGTGATCATCTCTCGCGCTGTCAGGACATTATCATCTCCTATCCATATAGTTCCGATCACGCCAAAACCGTTATCGTAATCATACTTTGCTTTGGCATTTTCTATATATCGCGGATTAGCCCCGGTAATCTTTATCTTATAGGTTTCCTTGTCATACGGAGATGTTACGGTCATCCTGCTTTCGTCAAAATCGAGTGTAGTCTCTCCGTTAACGTCGACCCAGTGTCCCTGGAGTTTGTTCAGTTCTTCCGCTCGCGCTCCTCCGGCAAGTGCGCATCCGACCAATCCGCTACCGGCGATCAGCATTGGGAGTATCACAGCTCTGGCCGCTACTATGGCAGGTGATTTTCTCTTTTTCATAACTTAATTTACCTCCAATTGATATCTTATTTGTTTGCGCCGGGAATATCAAGTCATAGAGTGTTTGAAGCGGATTGAGACTGGGGGACGGTTCCTTTGTCTCATGTCAGGTCCGCGAAGCGGGCGTGACACGGCGACGTTGAGTTCGACCCACAAAGGGAGAACTCAATGTTAGTTTTGTCTCAATTTATTGAGGCTGGTGAGATTGAGACTGAGGGACGGTTCCTTTGTCTCAATGATATGGGGCGTGTGATTTTTACTGACCTGTATTGTTGATTTTGCCGGGTCCAAAGTCTAAAATGAAGTCATCCATATTATTATCAGATAGGGAGGTAGGAATAACATGAGAAAATATGTTGCGGAATGTATAGGAACGGCGGTTCTCGTTCTGATGGGATGCGGAACGGCCATGCTTGTGGGATGTGATGCTGCGAGCGGTTCGGGGTATCTTCTCACTGCTCTGGCATTCGGTCTGGCGATCGTAGCCGAGGCATACTGCATCGGAAACATCAGCGGATGCCATGTAAATCCCGCGGTCAGTCTTGCGGTTCTTATTTCTGGCGGCATGGAGAAGAAGGACTTTTGCGGATATGTGATCTCGCAGATCATCGGTGCTTTTGTAGGTTCAATCCTGCTTGCCGTTATTTTCTCTGCCGGCGGCGTGGCTGACATGACCGGCGGCTTTGGATCAAATGGGCTTGCCGGCGTCGGATCGAACGCTGTTGCGGGGCTTATAGTCGAGATCGTGCTTACATTTATCTTTGTCCTTACGATTCTCGGCGTGACGTCAAAGAAGGCCGGGCACGGCTCTTTCGGCGGCCTGGTGATCGGGCTGACGCTTACGTTCGTTCACATCTTCGGCATCGGGCTGACAGGCACAAGTGTTAACCCTGCAAGGTCGATCGCGCCTGCTGTCGTGGCTCTTTGCTACGGGAACAGTGAGCCCATAGCTTCGCTCTGGGTATTTATCGTTGCACCTCTTATCGGGGCTGCACTCGCGGCTTTGACATACAAGAAGCTTGAAGGGTGAGGTTTAGAGACTGGTTGAGACAGAGGGACGGTTCCTCTGTCTCAAAAATGCTAAATGAATTTTACGGCCGTGCCGTATGCCATGACTTCTGCTGCCGACTGCATTACGGCTGAGGTGGCATATCGCATGCAGACGATCGCGTCAGCGCCAAGCGCGTTTGCTTCTTCGATCATTCTCTGCGTGGCAACCTCGCGGGCCTTTACCATCATCTTGTTGTAGTTGCCCAGTTCGCCTCCGACCAAAGTCTTCAGGCCGGAACCTATATCCTTGAAAGCATTTACCGTCTGTATGGTGCTGCCCTTAACGGTGCCAAGCATCTCCAGGTTCTTTCCGTTGATTGTTTCAGTTGTGACAATAAGCATCTCCTAAACCTCCGTTATTCATTCTTTGTATTCTTATAACATCATCATATGTGATTTTCAAGAAGATATGCTTTGTTTGAGACAAAGGAACCGTCCCTCTGTCTCAAAAATCTATCGAGCGTACTTCACCATTGCTGATGCAGTACATTCAATGATATTTATCTTTGCGCTGTCCCAATCTTGTACTCGGCCACTCTCTGTCCGCATCCTGTCAGTGCAACGGCACAGATCAGCATCGTAAATAATGTGATTTTCGCTCTCAAAGTGCTGGTCTCCAAATAATCCCCCGTGTGATCGGATATTTGATATAATCGGAGTATCGGGAGGTAAAAATGAATAAAACTACATCCATCGCAAAAGTGCTCCGGCCACTTATCATACTGCCCATTGCGCTCGTCGTTGATATCGCTCTTGTTGCGGCCGGCTATTGGCTCGACAAAATGTCATATAATCCGCCCCCTGACGTGGCTTCATTTATGTTCCCTGTATTTACGCTGCTGTTTATGATCGTCGCCGCGGTGATAAGCTTTGTCGCTCTTATCGTAATGATCGTACTGCTCGCGGTCGGGATCTCGAGATACCGTAAGGCGAAAATCATGTGAATGCGTCTTACGCCTCGCAGCAGGACTAACGCTTATTTTGCAAGTAAGGCGCCCATCTCAAATGCCTTTTTGCGCTCATTCGGAAATACGTTCTGTCTTCTTGCGATTTTCGCTTCAGGATCGAACATCGTCCACTCCCAGTCGAGCTTGCTGTAGTCGTTCACCTGAAGCGTCTCCCCGCAAACGAGCACATCGCAGGGGCCTATAAACGCATCAAACGTCTGCTTGTAACTGTCTACAAGCTCCGTGTAAAACGTGTCCGGAGCATTACTTGTCATGATAAACAGTACCGGGATCTTCTTTTCGTTACAGCAGGGATTTTCCGCATTGTATGTAAGGTTCTGGAAGATCAGCCGCTCATACAGCGCCCGAAACGATGCCGTAACATTCGACAGGTAGTTCGGTGAACCAATGATCAGGCCGTCTGATCTTCTGATCGCATCAAGTACCGGCGTAAGGCCGTCGCGGCAGATGCATCGACCTTTAAACTTCTCCCTCTTGCAACCGAAGCATGATATGCATCCTGTGTACCGGTCCAGCTTAAAGAGGTCGAACCTCTCGATCTCGGCTCCGGATTCTTTTGCTCCGTTTGCAGCCTCGCCAAGGAGTATGTCGGTATTCCAGCCCTGCCTTGGGCCTGCATTTACAACTACGATGTTTTTTCCCATTGTAACCTCCTGTTTTGATACTCCTTTTTGGTGATTTGGGTTATAATCAGTATATGCTGTTATTATCCGTTTTGCCAAGTATCATATTGTTCGTTGTCGTCTGGCGCGGCGACAGGTATGAAAAAGAGCCGCCGAAGCTGCTTGTAAAACTGTTTCTGCTTGGGGCTCTTACAACCGTCAGTGCGTTTATCATAGAACTGCTGTTCAGTGATTTTATCCTGGGATCTTGCGACCCGCAGGGAATGCTGTTCCTTATCGTTGACAACTTCCTTGTCGTGGCCGTTGCGGAAGAGGCCGGGAAATATTTTGTACTGAAAAAAGTGACGTGGAAGCACCCCGCATTTAACTACACGTTTGATGCCGTGGTGTATGCGGTTACCGTATCGCTTGGCTTTGCGACGCTTGAAAACATGCTGTACCTTGTGGACGGTGGCTTAGGGACCGCTGTCATGCGGGCGCTCTTCAGCGTGCCCGGGCATTTCATAGATGCGCTCTATATGGGATATTATTACGGGTTTGCGAGATATTCCGAAGCGTTCGGGGATGAGCGGCTGAGGAAAAAATACCTGAGGCAGGCATTTATCGTTCCGGTGCTGATACATGGGTTTTATGATTTTTGCTTGAGTACCGAATACTGGGGATTTATTCTGATCTTCCTCGTATTCGAGATCGTCATTACAGTG
>JAFRIL010000286.1 GCA_017432845.1 Lachnospiraceae bacterium
ACCAACTGAGCTATCTGGGCGTCAGCAAAAGCCATTATACACACAATCAGATGCTTTTGCAACTCTTTTTTATAACACGCCTTTTATCGCTGCTACGATCTTCTCGGCATTGATCGGTTTGCTTATGTGACCGTTCATTCCGGTCTGCATTGCTTTTTCTATATCGCCGGGAAGCGCTTCGGCAGTCATAGCGATGATAGGCACTGCCCTGGCCTGAGGGTGGGCGCTCGAGCGGATCATATCCGTAGCCTCATATCCGTCCATTCCCGGCATGTTTATATCCATCATGATCACATCATATGTTCCGGTGATCGATCCTGTGAACAGATCTATCGCCTCTCTTCCACTGTCGCACAATGTTACGATCGATCCGTGCGATTCGAGAAGCTCTTTAGCGATAAGCTGACTGACACTGGAATCTTCCACAACGAGAATCCTCAGCTTATTAAGGATGCCAAAATCCACATCATCCTGACTCTCACCGCTAAGTGCAGCATAATTGCCCGACTCAAAACATTCGAAAAAGTGATCTATCGTCTGCTGAAGCTCTGTCGCTGCATCCCCGAGTATATCGAGATACGACATGAGCGTATCCTTATCGTTTCCGTTTGCAACACTCTTCTTGGCGATCTCCGTTATACCGCAGATGGTATTAAGAGGATTGCGAACGTTGTAGGACAGTTCGGATACAAACTTTCTTTCTTCACTGGCCTTTTCCTTTTTCTTTCCGCTTTTATCCCTGTTACCTATACCAAACATCTTCTGCTCCTTAAAAACAGTTCTTAATGTAACAGATATTCAAGCTTCTGTAAAGGACTGATGCGCTCTTTTTCATCCTTTTCGGGCGTATCTTTTTCCCCTTGTCTTCCCTTTAATACTATCGCGGATGTCTTCGGAAGAGTTATCTTCAGCCGGCCATTTTCGATATCGTATTCCTCAGGATCTGTATTAAATCCTGTCTCATCGGTCAGCATAAGCCTTGTTACCGTGCTCTTTCTGGGAATACCGGTCTGCCAGACACGCATTTCCACTTCTTTGTCACAATCATTGTTATTCACTATGACTATGATCTCATTGTCCCTGATGAACCTCCCATATGCGATCACGTTATAATCCTTGTGAAGAAGTATTCCCGCGCCTGTAATAAGCTCACGGTTTTCCTTGTGGATACGGATCATCTCCTTGTGGAACCTTATAAGTTCCACATCTTCCTTGCCCCAGGGGTAGCTTCTCCTGTTGTCGGGATCGGTAAATCCGCATACACCGGCTTCATCACCATAGTATATGGTCGGCGCTCCGGCCCAGGTCATCTGCATAACAACGGCTTCACGCATGACAGCCTTGTTCACTCCGTTGTTTGCAGCCTCGTGCCCCTTGTCCGCTACTCTTCCCACAACATGATTGGTCCTTGTCAGGAATCGCGAATGGTCATGGTTGGACAGCTCGTTCATGGTCGTAAACAGTGTAGGCGCCATAAACTTTGTAACACCGTCACGCATCATCCCTTCGAAGGCATCGGCATTTCCAAGAAGATCACGGCGAAAATCATCGCTGTGCTTCTGCATCCCGGTCAAAAACCACGTGACGGGCTCCATGAACGCATCATAGTTCATGATCGTATCCCACTCGTCACCTGCAAGCCATCCCGAAGGATCCCCGTAATGCTCGGCGATGATTATCGCATTTGGATTGGCCTCTTTGACCGCTCTTCGGAAGTCCTTCCAGAACTGGTGGTTGTACTCGGGACTGTGTCCGAGGTCTGCAGCAACATCAAGCCTCCAGCCGTCAACATTGTATGGCGGCGACACCCATTTTTTTGCTATTCGCAGTACATAATCCCTCAGATCCCTTGATCCTTCATAATTAAGCTTGGGCAGGGTGTCATGGCCCCACCATCCGTCATATGTGCCGTTATATGGCCACTTGTCCTCAAAGAACCTGAAAAAATCATGATACGGGCTGTTCTTATCCACATAAGCGCCCTTTTCGTATCCTTCCTGACACTCATAGATGCGCTCTCTGTCCATCCACTTGTTGAACGATCCGCAGTGGTTAAATACTCCGTCGATAATGACTTTGATGCCCCTATTGTGTGCCTCTTTCACAAAATCCGCAAAGAACTTGTTGGACGCTTCCAGATTGGCCTTATTGGTCACCCTGTTGATGTAACGCGTCGCATCCTTGTTCTCCGTATGCTCTTTATCAAGAAGATCACCCTTATCATCGACGATCTTTCCGAAATGGGGATCTATATAATCGTAATCCTGTATGTCATATTTGTGATTCGAGGGAGACACGAACAGGGGATTGAAATATATCGCATCTATACCGAGATCCTGCAGATAGTCGAGCTTTTTCATCACACCTTCAAGATCCCCACCATAGAATTCACGAACACCCATATATGCCGGATATTTGTCCCAGTCATCAACCCGTGTGACGTTTTCTCCTATATACCGGTATTCATCGGTCAGGACGTCGTTTGAAGTATCCCCGTTATAGAATCTGTCGGTATATATCTGATAGATCACCGCTCCTTTTGCCCAGTCCGGAGTCTTGAACCCGGGGCGGATGCGGAAATCGAAATAATCATTCGTATCCTTTACGATTCCTCTTGTATCATAAAAGCATGATGTGCCGGCGGATCCTATCTCAAAATGATACCGGATCATCTCGTTGCTGAGCCGATAGGAGGCTGAGTAATAATCAAATTCATCGGTAGTCTCACAGATCTCCATGAGAGTTGCCTCACCGTTACAGACAAGCTTTGCATAATCAAGGTTGTTCCTGTTGCTGCGAAGCTTGATCGTTACGATACCGTATGCATTTGGTTCAAGTGGGATTATGTAGTCCTCGGAATAATCCGAAAAGATGGCCCGTCTGTTCAGGACCGGCCTGTAATTTGTGATAAATCTGCCCTTCTGCAGAATATCATTATAATTGCCAATATCCATTGTGTTCCCCTCATTACCCCTATCTAGTACACAACGTAATTAATTATAGCAAAATATTGTGGTTTTAACAATAAAAAACGAGCTCCTATTGCTAGGAGCCGTTTTTGGAGAAGGTATTTCTTTCTTATGGGGGATCATCCTTACGGATAATCCTCTTATTGGGGGGTTACAAGTGAATTATAGTCCCCCTGTCACTTAAAATCTATCGCTTAAATACACAAATATTACAAATACCTTGCGCATCGTTTGTGCACTTTTCCATACATTTATGATTTTCTTTGGTAAAAATCACTATATATGGGGATTTTTATTCAGCCGGCTGACCAAAGAGGGCCTCAAACTCTGCCCGGTTGATCTTTTCCTTCTCGAGCAGAAGGTTTGCGCAGGCATCAAGCT
>JAFRIL010000028.1 GCA_017432845.1 Lachnospiraceae bacterium
ACTATCCGGACGGAGTCTCGTTCCGATGCTCCTCGGATTCGGATGTACGGTACCCGCGGTCATGGCTACGAGGCCACTTCCGAGTGAGCGGGACAGAAGGATGACGATACTTCTGACTCCGTTCATGAGCTGCTCGGCCAAGCTTCCGATATACGGATTTTTTGTGGCGGCGTTCTTTCCGCGAAAAGGAGCGCTGATCATGGTGGGACTGTACATTCTCGGGATTATCACGGGTATAGCAGTCGCATGCTTATACCGTAAAACGATGTTTAAGGGCGATCCGGTACCGTTTGTGATGGAACTGCCCAACTACAGGATGCCGGGGCTTCATAACGTAATGCAGCTGCTGTGGGAGAAGGCAAGGGATTTTCTGCAAAGGGCATTTTCGGTCATACTGATCGCGACCGTTGTAATATGGCTGCTCAATACTTTTGATGTTCACATGAACATTGTCAGGGATTCCGCTGACAGCATACTTGCCCATATAGCCGGATTTATCGCACCGGTGATGAGGCCGGCGGGACTTGGTGACTGGAGGATATGCACATCTCTCATTACAGGCGTCATGGCCAAGGAGAGCGTTGTTTCCACAATGAGGATATTGTTTGAAGATAGTGTTGCAACAGCTATTACCCCGCTTTGTGCAGCGTCCCTCCTGGTGTTCTCGCTCCTGTACACTCCGTGTATAGCAGCGATCGCATCCATAAGACGGGAACTTGGCGTAAAGTGGGCGATAACCGTTGCGATCTGGCAGTTTGCCATTGCTTACATCGCGTCACTTTTAGTCAACTTTGTCGGATATTTCATCCATAATATGATATAATCCGATAGAAGTAACACTTGAGGAGGACAATACTATGAATCCGGAAAACGGAAAAGGAAGCATCAATGATCTGACTTGGCAGATGGCCGTAACAGCCATTCTTCTTGCTATATGTGTGGCCAGCCAGTTTATGAAAAATCTCAGCGTTTATATAACAGGCCCCATCGTCAATCTTTGCCTTATCGTTGCGATAATGACCGTCGGCGTGTGGTGGGCGGTTGTGCTTGCCGTCATCACTCCGGTAACGGCATTTCTTATCACGGCAAGTCCTGTCATGCAGATGGTGCCCGCGATGATACCGATGATAATGCTCGGAAACATTGTGCTCGTGATAACAGCATGCTATTTCTTTAAGCCTTCATTTGCAGGGGCGGGAGAGAAGCTTGCGGTCAAAAATGCGGCGATCGCGGTTTGCTGCTGTATTGCAAAAGCTCTTTTCATGGGTCTTACGATATCACTCTGGCTGCTTCCTTCGTACATTCCGGAAGGAACCCCGCTTCGCGAAAAACTTCCGGTATTTCAGACGACATTTTCCGTTACACAGCTTATTACGGCCATCGTCGGTTTTGTGTATTTCTACATAATCTGGAAGCCCGTTAAGAAGATGGTTGAAAAAAGATGAGCGAACGCGATCCGCTTGAGTGGGAAGAGATCAGCTGCGAGCATATCGTTAAGGATGAATGGATAGACATACGAAAGAGTGCGTTCCGTTTTCCCGACGGAAGTGTGTTCGAGCCGTATTACAGCTACAGCCGCAAAGATTATTCGGTCATTGTGGCCGAGGATGAGAACGGAGACTATCTGTGCGTCAGACAGTACCGCCAGGGGATCAGGAAGGTGACAAACGAGTTTCCCGCCGGCGGCATAGAAAACGGCAGCGGTCCGGAGGATGCTCTGTCGGCCGCCAAACGTGAACTTCTTGAGGAGACCGGTTACGAGTCATCCGACTGGAGACATCTTCTTACGATAGCGTCAAATGCAACGATCGCCGATAACCATGCATATATATACTATGCAAGAGGATGCAGGAAGGTTAGGGATCAGTCGCTTGACGAGACCGAATTCTTAAAGGTCACAAAGCACAGCGCCGATGAGATAGAACAACTGATCGCAAACGGAGATTTCGAGCAGTCCATGCACGTTCTGGCATGGCTCCTGTCCCGCAGGGCCTGATCACGGTGATCATACCGAGATATACAAAGGCCAAGGAAGGAACACTTCCGGGCGGAGGTTACCCGATATACAGGGTATGGCCCGAGCCGGATGACATTTACAGAGAATAAGCGTTGGTATAAACGTTGCCCGTGCGATTTTCTTGACCGCACGGGCTTTTTTTAATAAAATTATTGATGCGTTCTTACCATGCATGAGATAAAAACCTGCATATAATACAGGAGAATGATCAATGAAAAAAAGAGATGGTATCGATACATCCGGCTACACAAAACTCATATTGGAAAATGACTCCATCCCTCAGGAGTATTACGAAGAGTTCGATGTAAAGAGAGGTCTCCGGGACCAGAACGGAAAGGGTGTTCTGGCCGGACTGACTTCGGTGTCGAATATAGTTGCAAGGGATCCTCAGGGTAATCCGTGTGACGGACAGCTCTGGTACAGGGGATACCGTATCGAGGAACTGATCAGGAAATACATGAGATCGGATTTCGGATATGAGAACCTTGCGTATCTGCTGCTGTTCGGAGACCTTGCAGGCCCTGAAGAGTCAGAAGATTTTATCGCAACCTTAGAGAAGGTCAGGGAACTTCCGACCAACTTTACAAGGGATGTCATAATGAAGGCTCCGACAAAGGACGTCATGAACTCCATGACAAGAGCGATACTCACGCTTGCATCGTATGACCGAAATGCCATCGACACATCGCTTGAGAATGTCGTATCGCAGTGCATGCAGCTCATAGCCGTTTTCCCGATGCTCGCCGTGTACAGCTATCATGCTTACAATCATTATGAGAACATGAACAGCATGTATATTCACCGTCCGCAGCCCGAACTGTCGACCGCGGAAAACATACTCGCGATGCTCCGTCCCGATTCAAGCTTTTCCAAGGTTGAAGCCAAGGCTCTTGATGTCGCGCTCATGCTTCACATGGAGCATGGCGGCGGTAACAATTCAAGCTTTACGACACGTGTCGTAACATCATCCGGTGCGGATACCTATGCCACGATCGCTGCGGCGATGTGCTCGCTAAAAGGCCCGCGGCACGGCGGTGCCAACATCAAGGTCGTGGAGATGATGGACAACATCAGACAGCATATAAGCGACATAGATGACGATGACGAGATAAGGGCATACCTTACAAAGATCCTTGCGGGACGTGCGTTTGACAGACAGGGCCTTATATACGGAATGGGACATGCGGTGTATTCCAAGTCGGATCCGAGAGAAGTGATCTTCAAGAAATACGTAGAGAAACTGTCAGTCGAAAAGGGACGCAGTGAAGATATGAAACTGTACCGCAAGGTAGAGATGCTTGCACCGGAAGTCATTGCCGGAAAGCGCAAGATCTTCAAGGGCGTATCTCCCAACGTCGATTTCTACAGCGGTTTTGCTTATGACATGATGGACATTCCGAGAGAGATGTACACGCCGATATTTGCGATAGCAAGGGTTGCCGGCTGGAGTGCACACAGGATAGAAGAGCTCGTCAGCGGAACGAAGATAGTCCGTCCCGCATACAAGAGTATCATGAAGCAGCACTGATGATGATACAGGATATAGCACCGAAAGTTTACAAACTCGAATACAGGGACATAAGGCCCCAAAAAGGCGACACGGTCCTTTACTTTAACAGCGAGGGAAAGATCCTGACGGGAAATGACGGCAATGTGCTCACTTTTCCCGACGTGGGATACGAAGGTGAAGATACCGTCTATCTGTTCTCGATAGATGATGACAGATTCTTCCTGTACCGCGGTGATGAAGATAAGGCAAAGAGCGGATGGCAGTACCGGTCGCTTCGCGACCTTCGCGAATGGGGATCGGGTCCTGAAGTTTTTGCCGCATTTACAGCTTATCATCTGTGGAAGTGGTACAGCGATAACAGATTCTGCGGAAAATGCCGCAGCCGGCTTACCGTCGATACGGTTGAGCGTGCGCTTGTGTGTGGCGGGTGCGGTCAGAAGATCTATCCGCGCATCAACCCTGCGGTCATAGTCGGAGTGCTCAAAGGCGACAAGATACTCGTTACGAGATATAAGAGAGGCTTTTCACACGATGCACTTATCGCGGGATTTGCCGAGATAGGCGAGACACTTGAAGATACCGTAAGACGCGAGGTCATGGAAGAGTCCGGCATCAGGGTCAGGAATATCAGATATTACAGATCTCAGCCCTGGGGCATGGCACAGGATCTGCTGGTCGGATTTTTCTGCGAAGCAGACGGAGATGACGAGATACGGATGGATGAAGGCGAACTGTCAATGGCAGTATGGAAGGGAAGGGATGAAGTAGAGATCTTATCGGCACAGCTGTCCCTTACGAACGAGATGATGACCGCCTTTAAGGAAAACAGGATATAAGGAAAACATATCATGGTAGATGAAAAAGCAGTCAGAGAACATATCAGAGGACTCCTTAGAGCGATAGGAGATGATCCGGACCGCCCGGGTCTGGTCGAGACGCCCGACAGGGTCGCAAGGATGTTCAGCGAGGTGTTTGCGGGGACCGGTGTTTCAAACAGCGAGATCGTACAGACCATAAACAAAACATTCGACAACGATGAGACCACGGATTCGGATAAAGTCATCGCAATGAAGGACATTGACATCTTTTCATATTGTGAGCACCACATGGCGCTTATGTATGACATGAAGGTGAACGTTGCATACATCCCGCGGGGCAAGGTGATCGGACTGTCCAAGATTGTCAGGGCATGCGAGATGGCCGCAAAGAGATTGCAGCTGCAGGAGAGGCTCACAAAGGATATAGCCGATATCATAAGCGAGATGGCGCAAAGCCCGGACGTTGCGGTTACGATAGAAGGGTGCCATTCATGCGTCAGGGCACGCGGGATCAAAAATCACAACGCCAGGACATTTACCGCGGAACTTCGGGGAAGGTTCAAAGAAGACAGGAGCCTTTGCGATCTTCTGAAATAACATTTCGACAGAAAAAAACGGACGGAGAAACAGATATGGATTATGACGTTATCATCATAGGAGCCGGACCGGGAGGAATATACTCGGCATACGAACTCAAAAAAACAAAACCTTCACTGAAGGTTGCGGTATTCGAAGCGGGACAGGAACTGTCAAAGCGGCACTGCCCGATAGACGGCGATAAGATCAAGACCTGCATCGGGTGCAAGAGCTGTTCGATCATGAGCGGGTTCGGAGGAGCCGGCGCATTTTCCGACGGCAAATACAACATAACAAATGATTTTGGCGGAACGCTCTATGAGCATGTGGGACGTGCCAAGGCGATCGAGCTTATGGAGTACGTTGACAGGATCAATATCGAGAACGGCGGAAAGGGATGCAAGCTTTATTCGACCGCGGGCACCGCACTTAAGAAGACATGTATGCAGAATAAGCTTAAGCTCCTTGAAGCATCGGTAAGACATCTTGGGACGGACATAAACTACATCGTACTTGATAAGCTGTATGCGTTCCTGAAGGACTCGGTAGATTTTTATTTCAATACGACCATCACCAGTCTTGAAGTCATAGACGGCGGATACAGGGTCAATCACGATCAGGGAAGCGCATCATGTATTAACTGTATCATATCGGTCGGCAGGAGCGGCAGCAAATGGATGGAGAGCGTATGCGAGAATCTGTCCATTCCCGCCAAGAGTAACCGTGTGGATATAGGTGTAAGAGTCGAACTTCCGGCGGTCATTTTTTCACATCTTACGGATGAACTGTATGAGAGTAAGATCGTATACCGTACCGAGAAGTTTGAGGACAACGTAAGGACATTCTGCATGAACCCTCACGGCATAGTCGTCAATGAGAACACAAACGGTATCATAACCGTTAACGGACACAGCTATGAGGCCAAGGACAAGCAGACCGAGAACACCAACTTCGCACTTCTTGTTGCCAAGCATTTTTCGGAACCGTTCAAGGATTCGAACGGATACGGCGAGAGCATCGCAAGACTGTCGAACATGCTCGGAGGCGGTGTCATCGTGCAGCGTTTCGGTGACCTTGTAAGAGGGCGCAGGAGTAACGCAAAACGTATAGCGGAGGGAATGGTCCAGCCGACACTGTCCGCAACCCCCGGCGATCTGTCGCTCGTTCTTCCCAAGCGTATACTTGACGGTATCATGGAGATGATCCACGCGCTTGATAAGATCGCACCGGGTACCGCGAACGACGATACGCTCCTGTACGGTGTCGAGGTCAAATTCTACAACATGGAAGTCGAGGTCGATGAGAATCTCGAGACCCAGTACAAGGGTCTGTACATAATAGGCGATGGAAGCGGAGTCACTCATTCGCTCTCGCATGCTTCGGCAAGCGGAGTGTTTGTTGCAAGACGTATAGCGGAAGGAGTATAGGTATGAACGTATGCCTGCTTAACGATTCGTTTCCGCCGGTCATAGACGGTGTTGCAAACACCGTCTTTAACTATGCGTCGATATTGCAGAAAAACGGTCTTGCGGATGTCGTTGTCGGAACTCCGAAGTATCCGGATGTTGATTATGATTCATATCCGTTTAAGGTCATAGCATATAAGAGTATCGATACGACAAGATTCGTTAACGGCTACCGGGCAGGTAATCCATTCGTAATAAAAGAACTCATGGAACTGGAGGAGAACTCGCCGGACATAATCCATTCTCACTGTCCGTTCGCGTCAACTCTTCTTGCAAGGGAACTTCGCACGAGATGCGAGGCTCCGATCGTGTTCACGTATCATACGAAATTTGATGTTGATATCGCCAAGTCCGTAAAGCAGAAGTTCTTAAGACGTGAGGCCGTGCGTGCGCTCGTATCGAACATTGCGGCATGCGATGAAGTCTGGGTAGTGAGCGAAGGCGCCGGAGAGAATCTCAAATCTCTCGGATACGAAGGAGATTACAGAGTCGTCATAAACGGCGTGGATTTTCCCAAAGGTGTTGCAAAAGATGACAAGGTAAGAGAAGTTACGGGATCGTACGATCTTCCCGAAGGCGTACCGGTATTCCTGTTCGTCGGGCGTATGATGAAGTACAAAGGTCTTCCGCTTATCATCGAGGCACTTGAAAAGCTTCATGCGGATGGGACTGATTTCAGGATGGTATTTGTCGGAAGCGGCGCCGATGCCGATGAGATAAAGAGTATGGCGGAGCGCGCCGGCCTGTACGGCACAGCCGGCAGCAAGTGTATATTCACGGGCCCGATATATGACCGCGAGGCACTTCGCGCATGGAATA
>JAFRIL010000029.1 GCA_017432845.1 Lachnospiraceae bacterium
AAGAAATATCCTACAATGTTCTATACCTGCCATTGTACCGGTGAACCTGCATATAAGATGATGAAACTTTCGATGGGCGAACAGCTTCAGTATGTCCATTCGGGAGATGAAGTAGTGATAAAGAAATGGGTAGCAAAGAAAATATGTGCCGGGGAGGCATTTTGAACGGATGGATCTGACGTTTGATGCGATGGGGTATGTAATGGGGTTGTCCATGGTGTGGATCGCAAAGCGAATGATTTTCGCTACATATACCCGATGGGGTGCAAAACAAGAGCCATTGCGCTGAATATACCCTATCGGGTATTTTTTTGCGCGAAAGATTCATATTGCCATACCAGTTAATTCGTTCTATATCGTCTGCCAAGAGCATGTGCTGCACCTCCTTATCGCGGATGAATCTGAATACATCTTCGCGTATGTACTATGATTGCTGCGTGGCTGCCATCTTGGCATATTCGTCAAGCTTCGCCTGAAGCTGGGCGATTATGGCATCCTTGTCGGCTATAAGAGAGTCTTTGTCGGCTATAAGAGAGTCTTTGCCGGCTATAATGGAGTCTTTGTCGGCAATTTCTGCTTTCATGGCGTTGATTTCGTCTGCGAAGAGTTCGTTTACAGCTTTACACATATCGGGGTCATTCTCCTTCTCATACTTAACAAATGTTCTGTTTGCAGATGTAAATATATCCATTATGGTGTCGGCCTCTCCCTTGTAACTTTTGGTAAGGGTCGGCGTCTTGGCTATGATGTTTTCGAGATTCTGCCGCGTGCCACGCTTTGTAAGACACCTGAGCCACGGGCACTCAATGTCAGAAATCTCCGATGTTACGAGAACCTGTGTTGCAAATGGCAACCTGTTTTCCAAACTGTATATGCCGGGAACTGTAGGCGTTATGTTTATACCATCCACGGTCAGTCTTCTGAACAGCTTATATGGGTGTGACTCTTTTACAAAAGTCATGGTATAGTCGCTGGTCTTGTAATTTCCGTGATTCTCGCGCTCGTCGAGGAACAGACCGGTGTAAGCAAGGGTTTTGAAGAAGTCTCCATATGTCAGCGAATCGTTGGGACTTTTGTATTCACATATATTGTACTTTGAGAAGCTGGTGCCTATCGGATTGCGTATTCTGACCAGATTCTCGTTTTTGATGATCAGCAGATCTATGCGCTGATGCCTGCCGGGAAGATAGTATTCCTGACTGTACTGAAGGTCATCCGCGTTTTCCATGAGATCGAGCTTCATAGCGGATACAAAGCCTTCGTGCCAGTTGATCCTTGAACGTTTTTCTTTCAAGCTGGTTTCCTTTTATTATATGGTTTTCGTAAAACTGTTTCAAGCGGGTAATGTCCGGTGAAAACCGATCGACAGTACAGAAATGTGGTGCTTGAAATGTAAGGTAAATATAGCGCGAAGTATATGATTTGGGAATACCGGAAAATGTCACAAACTTCCGGGGGTTATGAAGAGACTATGAATCGGATTTTTGTGTATTTTGCCGAAGAAGATCGGAGAAATGTTACTCAAACTCCAACGTGCCGAAGAACTGAGGGCAGTGGAAGTTGGGAGTATCAAGGTCGATCGTTGTCCATGACAGGTAGTGTTTGTTTGCGGTCTTGTTGCCGCACTTATACATATTGGCGGCAAGCTTTCCTGTAAATGTGTAGTCGGGATAGAAGAGTTGTATGTATTTAAGAGGGATCTTGTAATAGACTTCCCAGCCGTCAGATGTTCTGTCGGCATGGATATCGAAGTATTCCGGCGCGTCATCCCTCACGATACTAATGCGGTCTGTCTTTTTGGGGCCAAACTTGTTGCCCAGGCACCCGTTCGGATTGATCTCGAAATTGAAATAGTTGGGGGAATCCTCGAGCTTGAAGAAGAACTCCAGGCAGCTGTCTTCATATACGGGTGACAAAGGCTCAGTATTTTCGGCCCTTATGTCGGACTCGACGGCGCGCTGATGGACATACAGGTTTTCGTCATCATAGCAAAGCTGACCCTCGGCACGGATTCCGTAATCAGGCGTCCACAGCACCTTATCTATCGGGATTGTTGGAATACTGTCCCAGTCAATGTCTCCGCTGACTTTCTGAATTGAATATACATATTCCGACGACTGCGCAGAAGATGAAGAACCACCGGAAGATACAAAATCTTCCGAAAATGCGGAACCACCGGAAGGTGCAGAACCGTCAGAAGATGCGGGACCACCGATAGATACAGTCACTCCACATCCGGCAATTAAAAATGTCACTATGATCGCCATCAATATGGCCGACAAATATCTCTTCACGTATTTATCCTTACCCCTTCTTCTCCTCATACTCCCATATCAGTTCCTCAAGCGACTGGTACAGTCTTTCGGGCTCGACCGGCTTGGAGAGGTGGGCGTTCATGCCGACCTGGAGAGAGCGCTGGACATCTTCGTCAAATGCGTTTGCCGTCATGGCGATGATCGGAACTATCGAGGCATCCTTCCTGGGAAGAACCCTGATAGCAGAGGTTGCCTCCAGACCGTCCATTTCGGGCATGCGCACATCCATAAGTATTGCATCATAGTAGAACTCGGAACTGCTCTCAAACTTCTCAAGAGCGATCTTTCCGTTTGATGCAACCTCGGTTATAGTTTCTTTGATAGACAGGACTTCCTTCATGATTTCGGCATTTATCTGCATATCCTCTGCGATGAGGATACGCTTTCCTTCAAGCGATGAGCGCTTCCGTTCCTTCACGAGGCTCATGTTGTTCTTGCGGGCGATCCTCTCGAATTCGTCCACAACATTTGAAGCAAACAGAGGCTTGGACAGGAAACTGTCTACGCCGCAATGAAGTGCCTCATCCATTATCTCATCCCAGTTAAATGACGTCAGAATGATGACCGTTGTTTCGTTGTCATACCGTTTCCTGATCTCTTTGGCAACTTCCAGACCGTCCATCTCAGGCATCTTCCAGTCAAGGAGCACAAGATTGTAGGGTTCCTGCTTGGTGTGTGCCACCTCGAGCATGTTAAGGGCATCCATGCCGGTAAGTGCGATATCAGATTTGATCCCTGCCTCGTCAAGAACGAGTTTTGCGTGTTCTGCAGCAACCTCTTCATCATCGACAACGAGAATCTTAAGATCCTTGTAATTGATAAAGTTGTTGTCGAAGGTCGGATGATCACAGTTCTTAAGCGTTACGGCAACCGTGAACGTGGTACCGACACCTTTTTCGGATTCGACGGAAATGGTTCCGTTCATAAGCTCAACGATATTCTTGGTGATTGCCATACCAAGACCGGTGCTTCCGTATTTACTGTTACGGCTGTTGTCTTCCTGGGTGAACGAGTCGAATATCTTCGGGATGAACGACGGATCCATTCCGATACCGGTATCTTTTATCTCGAACTTGATCGTGCTCTGGTCACCGAATACGTTCGCACGCTCCACACCAAGATATACGGAGCCGGGTGCATCCGTGAACTTGATCGCATTACTTAATATGTTGATGAGCACCTGCTTTAATTTCATGTCGTCACCGATATAGAAGTCAGCGACTCCGCCGGTGAGACTGCATTCATATTTAAGCCCCTTCTCACTGCACTGCGACATGACCATGGTGTTGATCTGCTCGAGCATCGCACGGAACGAGAACTCCTCTTTGCGAAGTACCACGCGGCCCGACTCGATCCTGCTCATGTCGAGGATGTCATTGATGAGCCCGAGAAGATGCCTTGCGCTGGCACCGATCTTATCAAGGTATTCCCTTGTGTCCGCGGGAAGATCCTGCTTGCGAAGCGCCAGTGAATTCAGTCCGATGATTGCGTTCATCGGTGTTCTTATCTCATGACTCATATTTGACAGGAAAGCGGTCTTGGCCCGGCTTGCCTGTTCCGCGGTCTCGAGTGCATCCGAGAGCGCCTGGTTTTTTGCCAGGGAATCGCGCATCTCCGAATCGATGTCGGTAAATCCGGCACCGACCGCATGGACCAGGTGATCCTTCCTGTCTTCGGGATGCCTTACTCCGGCCATCCGGAGCATTTCGTATGTTTCCTCACCGTTCCTTTTGATCAGGTAACGGATGGAGATGATCGTCTTTTCTTTCAGGGCTTCGCGCACGTTGTCGGGCTCGATGAAGCTAAGGAACGCTTCACGGTAATCCGCAGCAACATGATTTTCGGCGTAGCTTTTGAATTCCTTCATATAATCGAAGGAATCCCCGGGGGCGATATTGTCATCGTGTGATGTGTCATCCTTGCGGTAGCAGATGCCTTCGCCGCTGTCCAGATCAACGTAGTAAACGCTGCGGTAATCCGATGCGAGTGCAGTGATCATTTTGTCCTGCTGGCTCTGCGTTTTCTCCTGCTCCAAAAGCTCATCCTGCAATGCGATCCGCTCTTCGAGCTCCTGCTGCATCAGCTCTGCAGTCTCACGCTCGGAGGCAAGTCTTACGGCATTTCTTGTCTGGAAGATCGTAAATGCCGAGATGGCAAGCAAAACGGCAGCAGTGATAAGCGACAGTATCAGGCTTCTCTTGATGATACCTGCCGATATGTCTTCGATCTTTTCGCTGATAACGCTTTCGCGGATCAGATATGTCAGCATCCAGTCGGTCCCGCGGATGGGTCTGTAACTGAGCGTTTCCTGCACACCGTCATATGTAAATGATACGGTACCGCCGCGGCTTTCCTCAAAGGAGCTTCTGACGGTCTCGTAATCATTTCCGTCCTCAAACTGAGCATGCTCGAGCGCGGTCAGCAGATTGTCTTCAGCCGACAGTCCGCCGAGCACGAGTCCCGTAAACGGCACACCGTTCGATTTGTATATGTTACAGAACGTTGTGTTGTCTCCGGATTGCAGAGATACTGAATCAAGGAAGTGATCCATGCTCATTTCCATAAAACATGCGACGAGCGTATTGCCGCAAAGATCCAGCCGGTCGAGCGGAACGGCTATTATGATCTTCGTATCGTTTATCCCCGCATCCCTTGTTGAAACGGTTGGTCCGGAAATGGTCTTATAGTCAAAATCATATTGATCGATGTCGTGCCTCGTGCCCTGGGAAGTGTAGATTATACCGTTCTCATCGACGAACGCGAACTTCTCGAGCCCGTAGAGCTGTTTCATTCTAAGCTGGTATGCCTGGAGATTTTCGACCGAAGCAAGATCGTTCTTATCAAGAAGTCCTATCGCAACATTAACATCACTGATGTAGTCGTCAAGTGTTGCGGCAACAACCTGCTCACGCCTGCCGGCAAGTTCATCAAGGTACAGAAGACTGACGCTCCTGACGGCTTTTTCGCCGTCCGTACTGGCGCTTCGTCCGGTCAGGTATGTTCCTATGATAAGTATGGCGGCAACTACAAGACTGCCGATGATGGCTGCCTGTATGATACCGGTCTTTTTTTCGCCGCCGGGGGCGGGTTTTAAGAATTTGAAGTTCATAGTACCTGTTACCTCATAAACACTGACTGTTGCCGTCTATTCGCACAGTTTCGCAAGTTCATCCCTCATGTCGCTAAGCTGTGACAGAAGAGAAGAGTAGTCCGTATCCGTTCTGGAACGTAGAAGGTCCGTGATCTCGGAAGCTTTATCAAACATGGGCGTCAGCGACAGGTTGCCGAGAACTCCCTTTAATGCATGGGCTGCATCAAATGCAGCGTCGTAGTCCTTGGATCCGATGCTTTGTGCCAGCTTCTCAAATCCGGCCTCGTTTGGGACTGAACCTACAAGCCTTAAGTACAGTGCTTCGTTTCCCATGCACATTGCAAGACCCTTATCCGTATCGGCGCCGAATTGTTTTAATGCTTCCAGTGTGATCATAACCGCTATCCTCCCAATCCCCGCAGGGGTTAATGTTAGGCATATTATAACATGACAAAGGCGTTTGGGCACTACAGACATATCTTGCGGTAATATCGTTTATGAATGTATAATACAATGCGGAAGGAACGTATTATAAATGTCTGAACAGTTTGATAAAAATGACAACAGCGTAAGTGCCAGGGTATTGATCGTTGATGATATGCCGGTAAACCGGACCATATTGTCTTCGATGCTGACGACCATGGGCATATCGTGTGACCTGGCAGCAAGCGGCAGCGAGTGTCTCGATATGTGCGTGGGCACTGCCTATGATCTGATACTTCTCGACCACCGTATGCCCGATATGGACGGCGTGGAAACACTCATGCACCTGAAGGAGATCTTTCGCAGGACGGGACATGATACGCCTGTTGTATGCCACACGGCCGGTGAAGGGAAGAATTACATCAATCTCTATAAGGCAGCGGGCTTTGCCGATGTGCTGATCAAGCCTGCAGATCCCGGCAAGGTCATGATGATGCTGATGACCTATCTTCCGAACGGCGGCTTTACTCTTCCCGAGGAAGAGGAGAAGAAGCAGCATGCGGAAGCGGAGCTGGCATCGCTTCCCGACTGGCTGAAAACTGTTCCGAAGCTTGACCTTATGTCCGGTATCAGTCACTGCGAGACTGCAACGGAGTATCTTGACGCACTTGCGACCTTTACCGGATCTATTCGGGAAAAATCAGACGATATAGAACGTTTCCTTAAGGAAGAAAACTGGCCGATGTATCTGCTCCGTGTCCACTCGCTAAAGAGTGTGGCAAGACTTGTGGGTGCTGACAGCCTTGCAGATAAGGCAGCTGATCTTGAATATGCGGGAGAACAGGGTGAATATGCTCTTGTATATGCGCTTACACCTGCAATGATAGAAGAGTACCGCAGCTTTTCCGGAAAGCTTGAACGTCTTGGTACGAGCCAGGAGACCAAAGCACCCGCTTCGCGATCGATACTGTTTATAGGAGATGATAACGGGGTTGTCGTAAGGGGTATCACCAAAGCACTCGAGGACGAGGATTTTCGCGTGATACACGTGAAGGACATTCCCGAAGTGATCTTAAATCACCGCGCCGATTCGGATCTTCTGATCTATTATCCGTCGGGCGACAACGACCATATCAGATCGGTCTCAACGATGCTTGCGGAGATGTGCCGCGATGATGATAAGACACTGTGCATCGCGGGTGATCCTCTTGATATCGAGGCGGCAAAAGATATACATGACAGTGATGCGATATGTGCGACCTATCCGAGGCCGATCAATCTTGATAAGATGGCGGCGGACATGCTGGGTTATTTCTACATGCATTCCGGAAACGACAGAATGCGCACTATACTCGTGATCGATGACGATCCGGATTTCTTACATATTATCAAGAGATGGCTGTCGGAATCCTTTGCCGTGGACTGCTCACATTCGGGTGCCGCAGCTCTTGCATATCTTGACAGAAAGCGGCCTGACCTTATATTGCTTGATTATGAAATGCCGGGAATGAACGGAGAGCAGGTCATGCAGAGGATCCGCTCCAACCCTTCGAATGACAGGGTGCCGATAGTCTTTCTGACCGGCAAGAATGATAAGGAAGGTGTACTTAAAATCCTCGAGCAGCGTCCTGACGGATATCTGCTCAAGTCAATGCCGCGTGAAGAACTGCTCGATTCGCTTCACGAATTCTTCGAACAAAGTGCTGCTTCCTTTTCAATGAGTGCTGCAAATTCCTCTGCCGGAAGCGGCTTGGAGAAATAGTATCCCTGGATTATCTCGCATCCCATTTCACGAAGCTTGTCATACTGCGCCTGTTCCTCAACGCCCTCGGCAACGACCGGAACGTTTAAGAATCTTGAGATATCCATTACAAGTTCGCACAGTTTCAGGCTCTTTTCATCCTTGAGCATGTATCTGACAAACTGCATGTCCATCTTGAGGACATCGATCGGGATCGTCGTTAGCATATTAAGCGATGAATAACCCGATCCGAAATCGTCCATCTCGATCCTGAATCCGTCCCTTCTTAAGTCATTTACCACTTCGATAAGACGCGATGCGTTATCGGAATATGCGCTTTCGGTTATCTCCAGGAACAGGTCGGATGTGGAAAGCGAATTCTTTTTCAGTATTCCCAGAAGCCTGTCTTCAAGGTCGGGATCGTATATATCGATCCTAGATACATTGACGGAGACCGGGACGGTGATTCCGTATGTTTTCTTCCACTGCGCAACCTGAGTCGCAGCCTTTTCCCAGACAAACCTGTCGAGCTTCTGTACGAGTCCGTTCCCCTCAAACAGCGGGATAAAATCACCGGGGCTGATCATTCCGAGAGACGGATGGC
>JAFRIL010000030.1 GCA_017432845.1 Lachnospiraceae bacterium
CTCCTGTCATCTTTCCGGGATGAAACAATATCTCCAAATCCCTTCCGTCCTTATCAGCCTTCTCTTTCATGGCGTCATAGTAAGTTGTAATGCGCACAGCATCCATCCTGCCGCTCATCATAAGGCCCCAGAGATACATCGGTCTGTGCCCGTATTTTTTGTAATATCTGTCGACAGGGTGCGACAGAACTGACAGCAGGCGATTTTTCACAACGTTTGCCGGCCGAAAGCTCTTAATTAGATCAAAACGGCCGGCAAACGGCATAATAGGCTCTTTGGAGTTTCTGATATAATCCACCTCATATCCCTTTTCATCGATCACTTCAGTAAGAGCAGACCAGACGACAGGGATCATATGTGTATGCTGGTGACTGTCAATCCGAAGTCCCTTACCATTGAAAGGAACGTTGCATGATAATGCCTTATCTGCGCACTTATTGACAAAGATCATGCCCTCTTCTATCTGGGCTGCGATCTCAGCCTTCAGCTGTTGTTTTACTTTCTGTCTGTAAAACGGAATGAAGGAAGATAAGAATAAAGATGACCAGGTATCCGTGATGTATGATGTCTCGGCATTTGACAGTCTGATGCCTTCCACCAGATCAAGATGAACGGAGATCTTCGGAACAAACGGAAAATCAGGGATCGCCGACAGGAAAAGCTCATAACATTCTTCTGAGCTTAAAGAGTTAACTATCACGCTGATCCCGTCAAGAATACCCTCCCGGATAAGATCTGTCATCTCCCGGGATGTGTTTACGGTCAGGGCATAATCGTCTGCGTGTATCTCAACCATTCTCATCATCCTTTGCAGGATCACGCCAAATAACCGAATCGATAATGTAGTGAGGTCTGCGCTTTGTCTCCATATAGATCTTGGCTATATACTCTCCGATAACTCCGAGCGAGAGAAGGATCGCTCCGGTCGCAACAAGCATCACGATAAGAAGGGTCGTATATCCGGGAACATTTTTGCCGTTGATCCAGTCAACAAGTGAAACTATACACAGGATAAGCCCGAGGAACACAACTATAACACCGCTTGCTCCTATGATATGTAAGGGCCGCGTGGAAAACGATGTGATGCCGTCCATTGCAAGGGTAAACATTTTTCTCAATGTGTATTTGGATGTACCCGCCTCACGCTCTTTGACATCAAAATAGACTATATCAGACCTGAATCCCATGGTCGGGATAAGACCCCTTAAGAACATGTTTACTTCCGGGTATCCCGAAAGAGCATTTAATGCCTTGGAAGAGATAAGGCGGTAATCCGCATGATTGGGTATCACGGCGCTTCCAAGGGCACGCATCAGTTTATAATACATCGACGCAGTGGTCTTTTTCATCCAGCCGTCGGAGTTGCGGTCATTCCGAACGCCATAGACCACTTCACAGCCATCCTTGTATTTAGTTATAAAATCATCGAGCGCCTCAATATCCTGCTGCAGATCGGCATCTATCGTCACAACGATATCTGCTGTGTCCTTTGCAGTCATCATCCCGGCAAGGATGGCATTCTGATGTCCGGAATTGCCTGCGAGCTTAACAACGCAGAAAATATCATCCTTCCGGCACAGATCGCTGATGATGCGAAATGTGTCATCACGACTTCCGTCATCCACGAACAGTATCCTGCTCTTTTTTGCCACCATACCGTCTGCAATAAGCCTTCGCATCTTATCTGACAGAACCTGTGCGCTCTTTTCGATCACCTCTTCCTCGTTGTAACAGGGCACAACAAGCACAAGAAGCGGCATCGACCTTGAATTGTCTAAATCGGTTTTATTCATTGATCCACCTATCCTTTCCAAGAAGTATAACACAATCTGCAACCCTGTTGTTCGCTGTTCTTAAAATATGGTATAATCGCCGCGTAAACGTTAACCGGAGTGTTTCATGTCAGTTACTATGAAGCGGAAAATCGCAGATTCAAGATTCGGATTCGCAGTTATAACCAATCTCATCACAGTGATCGCATCCATTCTTCTGTTTCATCCCTTTTGGGAAGAATGCGATGACATCAACATGGCGCTTCTTCCCGAGGGGGCATACGGCTACCGCGAGCCGCACCTTCTGTATTCCAACATCATATACGGCCGGATCTTATGCGCTCTTTCGGCGATCATGCCGACAGTGCGATGGCATGCAGTCTGCATGTTTCTCTTCACGTTCATTGTCTCCACTGCATTTGTTTATATACTTGCAAAGGATAAGAAGGGGCGGATACTGTCCCTTATATTCCTTGCGGCAGGTTTTTATGAGACTTATGTTTCATTCCAGTTTTCAAAGATCGCGACAGTTATCGCAATTCTTGCATACCTTGTCCTGTTTGAGATGGTAAGGGGCGGGGCGGCAGAAAAAGAACACACTATCCTTACTTTTACTGCCTTCATCTGTATGTTCTATGCCAAAATCCTGCGCTATGAGTCGTTTCTTCTCGCAACGCTCGTTGCCGGCGCATACGGCATATGCCTTGTCGCAAAGGACATCTCCCGCAAGGAGTTTTCACATAAGCTAAGATCATACTGCAGGTATTTCATCCCCGTCTTTGTCATGTTTTTTATCTGTTACGGATTTCATCTGTATTCATACTCTTCGGGCGGATGGAAGGACTATATGGATCATTTCAACTCGACAACAAAGCTGGTTGATTACC
>JAFRIL010000031.1 GCA_017432845.1 Lachnospiraceae bacterium
TCTCTCCGCCCGCTGTTGCGCTCTTGTTAAGAGAAACGAACACGGGCGCAAGCCCTGCAGCGACCGGGTCTGTGGTTGACGAAAGATTCTCGCCTACCGCAGAAGTATTGTTGCTGAGAAGGATGTCTTTTGAATCCTTATTGATTATGTAGTACTTGGCATCGGAAGAAATGGATGTAAACCCTGCAACCATCTCCGCAACCTTATCGAAATTGATATCGCTCGACAGTACAACATTATCCCTTACCATTATCGAACATGCCAGACACGTCTTGCCCGTCGATGCATCAACATAAGGCTCTGACGAAAAGATTGCACCGTTCTGGGCTACTGCTCCCTGATACCAGGGTCTGTCAGTAAATACAAATGAATCATCCGGTTCCCATCCGGAGCCGTCCAGGAATTTGCCTGTATCACCGTATGCAAGATAAATGTCCTGCGAATCGGGATCAAGTTCCGTAAGCTTTAAGAGCATTGCATGAGCATCATCATATGACAGCTCAGGAATGTTTCTCATAACATCCGCCGTCTGTCCGACTCTCTGCCCTATACTGTTCCACCAGCTGTGGATCTCACTCGCGTATGTCGCAGATTCCTTGGCAAGGATGCCGTTCATGAGCGACTGTATATTGTCGGATGCCAGCTTAATACTTATCTGAGTGATCACAACGATTATGATCGCAACACAGACTATGATCTTGGCCAGCAAAGTTTTCTTGAGTGATTTTCTCTTAGTAGATTTCATTATCCTAAACACCTCCGTCTGGTTCTGTATTACCAAGCCAGTTAATAATATCACATTTTTCGTGTTTTATCACACATTAATATTAAGAAAATATCAGGAAAAATCAGACAGTTTCGTCTGTTGCGACCGATTTACGATAGACCGGCGCCAGAATGAACAGGAAAAACATCACGTAGGAAGCTGCCACAACAGGAACGGTCTTCCACTCTATAACCTGGTTTTGAAGTGCGCTGTTTCCGCCTCCGCCAAGGATGGCTGCAAGATTGTTATTCAGGTAATGCATTATCATCGGAACCCATATGTTATTTGTCTTCATATACGCGTATCCGAAGAATATGGCTATCGCCACACAGGTGATCATCTGACAGACGAAAGCCTGCAGTCCGTATTCTTTGGCATAAAACATGAAGTCAACTCCTATGTGCCAGACGGCCCATACGAGACCGAGAAGAAGAATCCCCGCTCTCTTGCCGAACCTTTTCTGCATAACAGGCTGAAGGTAATATCTCCATCCGTATTCTTCGCCGAAGAATGCTATAAACGACATGATGAAGTTGATCGGAAGAACGACCAGTGTGATCCATGTCATGGGATTTGATAAAGCAGCAAGTACCAGCTGCAGTGATTCATCGGTGCCTGACATGTAGTCTTCCAAAAAGACAGAGATCATGCATCGTCCGATAAAAAGCGCTATAAAGACAGCGACCATTATCACGCCGAGCTTTATGTTATGGTGCTCAATCCCTGCGTTTTCCCTTTTATCCTTGCCGCACGTCCAGAACAGGATGTAGCATACAAGGCTTCCGATAATAAGCGGAAACTGTGAGATCATCGACCATATATCAATCGTTGCACCTGCGATCTCTAGCGGCTCAATATGCACAACAACCGACAGTATGGCCATCAGCATCAGTACGGCAGTTGTAATAAGCACGGTCACATATCCGGCTATCGGCAGTTTCCCGTCGTCTTCTCTCGTGATGAGCTTTCCGAGAATGACACCGCATGCCGGGTACATCATCTGAACATTTACGAATGAAGTTATGTCGTACTGCTTCTTAAATCCGATGAACATGGCGATGCTCATCAGCGCCGTAACGCCATATGCGATCGCAACATATATCCACAGTTTTTTCTTTTCCATTATCCTCTCTCCCCTCAAGATCTGACCAAATCCGTCTTAATTGTATCGCATCTTTATCTCAAGCCCGTTTGTACCGCCGCCTGCGATAAACGTATAGGTCCTGTTCTTTTTTACGTCAAATACGTTGCCGGACTTGTTGCTTTCCTTGTTGACGACCTGCCCGTTAAACTTAACCTGAACCGAGTCTTTACTGACATTTCCAACGGTCGCGCTGACCTGTCCGTTTGTGTAGATGACTTCACCGGAAACGGCGTCGACGCTTCCCGCTTTTTCCCAGCCGGTCTTATCGAGCTTGCCTCCGTTTTCGGAATAGCTCTGTGTCTCCACGGTGATCTGTCCGCTCGATCTGCCGCATCCAATAAGACATAATGCCATAACAAACACAATCCCAAGAAATGTCTTCTTCATAGTCATCCCTCCGATCTTTTCCTCCGGGCAAGCTGGATACATACACCTGCCGCGATAAGTGCCAGGCCGACCGCATCCGTCATCGTGCCGGGCGAGATCATCATCAGTCCGCCGGCTGCAAACAGCAATCGGTCAATGATACCCATGTTTATAAACATATATCCCTCAAGAGCGGCAGCTACCCCGACTATTCCAACCAGGGAAGTTGCGTATTTTACTATGACCCCGAGCGCAGTCGCATCTATAAGGAGCATATCAGGGCTGAAACAGAATACATAAGGGATAAGAAATGCAGCAACCGCCATTTTTGTAGCATTGACCGCAGTCCTCATCGGGTTTGATTTTGCTATCGCACTTCCGGCATACGCTGCGAGTGCGACAGGCGGTGTGATATCCGCTACTATTCCGAAATAGAACACGAAAAAGTGTGCGGCAAGTATCGGAACACCCATACGGGTAAGTATCGGCGCACAGGTTGCAGCCATGATACAGTATGTTGCAGTTGTGGGAACCCCCATCCCGAGGACGATACAGCAAAGCATTGTAAGAAACAGTGCGATAAGAAGCTTGTCACCTGCTACCGCTACTATTGCATTTATCATTTCATTTGCCAGTCCCGTCATTGTTATGGTTCCGGAGATTATCCCGGCAACACCGCATGCGGCTCCGACCGTGATCGTTCCCTTTCCGCCCGCCTCGAGTGCTTCCAGCAGTTTTTTAAGTGTAAAGCAGTTACCTGTCTCCTCTTTGTTTCCAAGTATGACATCGCCGGCAGGAGCGGAACTCCCACTGCTTCTAAGCGACCGGTAAGCCTCTTTGTAGCTTCCGCTCACTATACCGTCAACTATTCCCGCGACAATTGCAACGATGATGGAGTATGCCGCTGCCCTCTGCATCATCATCTTGTTTCCGGATACCCAGATGACAA
>JAFRIL010000032.1 GCA_017432845.1 Lachnospiraceae bacterium
CAAGCTTGTCACGGTTCTCATTGATCAGTTTGACCGCCCTGCTGTAACAGGTATCTATGATGTATTTTACCTCATCATCGATACGTGAAGCCACTGACTCACTGTATCCTCTGGCATGGGCAAGGTCACGTCCGATGAATACTTCATCGCCTTCCTCATCATAGCACACGGCACCGATATTGTCACTCATTCCGTAACGGACCACCATTTTCTTGGCAATGCGGGTAGCGGTCTTGATATCGGAAGATGCGCCTGTGGTTATATCGTCAAGGACTATCGATTCGGCAGCCCTTCCTCCAAGTGTTGCCACAATCTGGTTCAGCATCCTGCCGCGGGTTTCAAACATAACATCTTCTTCGGGCATCGACATGGTATATCCGCCTGCTCCGAGTCCCGTCGGAATGATCGAAACCGTGTTGACGGGATCGATATCCGGAAGTATATAGTGAAGGATCGCATGTCCGCTTTCGTGAAAAGCCGTTATCCGCTTTTCCTTGTCGGAAACGATCTTGCTCTTTTTTTCGCTTCCGACTCCGACCTTCAGGAACGATTCCCTGATATCGGACATCTTGATGAACTTCCTTCCGATCCTGGCAGCCTTGATCGCCGCCTCATTCATAAGATTTTCAAGATCGGCGCCGGTAAAGCCTGCTGTTGATTTTGATATCTCATCAAGATCTACATCATCGGCAAGGGGCTTGTTCTTGCTGTGTACGTCAAGTATCTCGCGTCTGCCCTTAATATCGGGAGTTCCGACTGCGATCTTCCTGTCAAAACGTCCCGGGCGCATGATCGCGGGATCGAGAATATCAACCCTGTTTGTCGCCGCAAGTACGATGATCCCCTCATTCTGGCCGAAGCCATCCATTTCAACAAGCAGCTGGTTAAGTGTCTGCTCTCTCTCATCATGTCCGCCGCCCATACCGGTTCCGCGCCGGCGCGCAACGGCATCTATCTCATCTATGAAAACGATACAGGGAGCATTCTTTTTTGCTTCCTCGAAAAGGTCTCTTACACGGCTGGCTCCGACACCGACGAACATCTCCACGAAGTCAGATCCGGAGATCGAGAAAAAGGGCACTTCCGCTTCTCCCGCGATGGCCTTGGCCAGGAGGGTCTTACCTGTTCCGGGAGGACCTACAAGTATCACTCCCTTCGGGATCCTGGCTCCCACTTCCACATACTTCTTTGCATTCTTCAGGAAATCAACGATCTCCTCGAGGTCCTCTTTTTCCTCATCCAGTCCGGCAACATCGGAAAACTTCATCTTGTTGTCATTACTGGAGAGCTTTGCATGGCTCTTTCCGAAGTTCATCATACGGTTGCCGCCGCCTGCCGAGCCGTTCATATACGTAAAGAATACGATCATGAGAACGACTATGATGAGCGACGGAAGAACATATGCCGTAAACCATCCCTCACGTGTTACATCATCCATCTTGTACGCGGGGAATTTGGTATCAAGCTCTTCGGCCACCTTTGTGATATCGGAGGTGTACATGTACACCGTAAGGCCGGTATCAAGTACCATCCTTACTTCGCCGGTCGGCACTTCCGAATTCTGTATCAGCTCGATCGATGATATATCTCCCTTTTTGAGATAATCCTCAAACTGCTCATGATTGATGGGAACTCTTGCTCCCTCCTGCATCCTTGTCCACATCATCATGATCGCGACAAAGATGAACAGTATCAATATGTAAAATCCAAAGCCTCGTTTTCTGTTCAACTGTTTAGTCCGTTTCCTCTCTTGGAACTGTTCCGCCTATTCGGGCTCAACGATCCCTATGTACGGAAGGTTCCTGTATTTCTGCGCATAGTCGAGTCCGTACCCGACCACAAACTTGTCCGGGATCTCAAATCCCGTGTAATCGACGTGAACATCCTTTTCTCTTCTCTCAGGCTTGTCCAGAAGAGCGCACAGTCTTACCGAACTAGCTCTTCTCTTTTGAAGATTGTCAAGCAGGTATGCAAGAGTGTTTCCGGTGTCCACGATATCTTCAACGACAAGCACTTCCCTGCCTTCAAGCGGCTCATCAAGATCTTTGTTGATCTTAACAACACCCGATGATTCCGTTGAATCCCCGTAACTTGATACACTCATAAAATCAAGGGTCACGGGAACCGTTATCCTCTTTGCGAGTTCACATGCAAAGAAAGTCGCACCTTTTAATATTCCTACAATATGCAGTTCCTTGCCGGCATAATCTTTGCTGATCTGCTCGCCCAGCTCCTTTATGCGCTTTGTAATCTCCTCTTCGGAATATAGTACCGATATCTTATCAGCCATTTTCAGCTCCTTCTGCCGCGTTTTCGTTATCCGGCTCTTCCTCATCCGCTCTTTTATATACAAATTCAATTACTCTGGTCGTTGTCTCACTGACCTTTACATCTTCGGATATCCTGTGGCCTATAACCCAGTATATCTTGGCTCCGCTCGCTACAAGAGGCACCCGGTCCCTCTCGCTCTTCGGGATCTTCTCGTTGATCATGTAATTCTTGAGGTTACCCTCGTTACCTTTCTTGTTGATGATAAGGTAATCTCCCGTTTTGCGGGTCCTCAGACACAGATCATCCGACATTTTATCATAATCCATCCATTTAGCATAGCCACCATCGGGAATTGCATTCATCTCAAAATCAATGAGCAGGCGGCATGTCAGAACGCTTCCGTCAGGAAGCATGTAGCTGCCTTCACCGATGATCGGGATCGAAAATCCATCGGAAGCGGGCTCTGCATTTTCCCTTGGTAAGGCATCCTCACCCGGAGTCTTAAGAGCCGGGCTTGAAGGATATTCGACCGATGTACTGTTTGCATTCATGATCTCCTGGATCTGACCGTCAAATCCTTCCTTCGGTCTTATATATACTATGCCGGATTCCTTAACTACCGTAACCGACCGCGGAAGGCTGATCTGGCCGCTTCCCTGTTTTGTCACAAGTTCGCACAAAGAGTCCACATGGCTCCTTGTAACATCCTTTACCGACACCCCCGCGCGCCCTATAAGAGCCCTTATAGCAAATTTCAGAAGTATAGGCTCTGCCTCCGAAAGCACGTCCGCTTTGTATTTTTGAGTAAGGCCCTTTGTTAAATATCTTCTGTCCGCTTCTTTTGATGCCTCATCCAGCAGCTCCCCGGCCTTCTTTTCCATGAACTCGTTGATGTCTTTTGCCTCACCCGAAAGAGCGTTAATGTGGTCAACTGCATTTGCCCTGACGCTTTCCAGCTTAGGCATGATCTTCTTGCGGATATAGTTTCTGCTGTACTCTATCGTATTATTGGTCTCGTCATTTCTGTATTTTTGTCCGTTATCCTCAAGGAACTGCTCTATCTCTTCCCTTTTAAGGCACAGAAGGGGCCTTATAACGTTGTCCCTTTTTGATTCCATACCGGCCAGTCCCTTTATGCCACTTCCACGTATAATACGGAATATAACCGTCTCGGCCTGGTCATTCATATGATGGGCAACTGCTATCTTTGCATTATCATAAAGAGCGGCAACTTCATCAAACAATTCATATCTGATACGGCGTCCGCACTCTTCCTCCGACTCTTTCGTGATCTTGCATATCAGAGGGATATCTTTACGGAATGATTTTAGCTCCACGCCGGCTGATGCGGTAAGTTCCTCCACGAACTTCTGGTCCTTGTCCGCGCTCTTCTTCCTGATCCCGTGATGAACATGCACGGCAACCGTTTTAAAATCGATCTCCTTCTTCAGCTCTTCGAGCATCAGAAACAGGCATACCGAATCTGCTCCTCCCGAAATACCCTCCACAATGGTATCTCCGGCAGTGATGAGTCCCTTTTCGATTATGTGGTCTCTGACCTTTTTATAGATGTTGTCATCTTCCATGAAACATTTCCTCTGCATTTTGGACGATCAGCTTAAACATTATACCATTATATCAAAAAAACAGCACAGGGAATATGTACCCCGTGCTATTTATTCAAGTCCGAACGGAACAGTATCTCGTTCTCATACAGCAGGCCCAGTTTTTCTTTAGCGATCTCCTCAACAAACTTGTCTGTCTTCGTGTATTTCTCGTAGTCCGTCAGTCTGCTGGTCCGTTCATGCTCCTCATCGATCTGAGCCTGTAACGTTGCTTCTTTTTGCTGGTACTCGGCCTGCTTCATCTTCAGTTCCCTGCTCTTGAACAGTATCACCGCCATGAGCATCAGAACTACAAATGAAACCAGTGCCATACCCAGCCGATTTTGCCGTTTTCGGCGAAATGCGACTTTTCTGGCCATAATGTTCTCCCCTTGTTAACATAATATATTATATATGAGCATCACAACCTTGTCAAATACAATATATTGTGGGCAGCGGGGTTACATAATGTTACAGAACTTTGTACATCTCTTTGGCCTCATCCTTCTTAACCGTCTCTTTGACAGAGAGTACTTCCACCTTGAGCGGGTTCGTTCCGAAGGCGATCTCAAGTATATCGCCTTCCTTAACCTGAGTGGAGGCCTTTGCCGGACGGCCGTTGATCGTCACCCTGTCGGCATCACACGCATCATTTGCAACCGTGCGCCTCTTTATTATCCTTGATACCTTTAAATATTTATCTAAACGCATTTGTCTGTTTCCTACTATCAAAAAAGGAACTCCGTAGACCGGAGTTCCTTTTTTATCTGAATCGATGGATTATCTCTTGTTTACAAGATCCTTAAGAGCCTTACCAGCTTTGAACTTAGGAGCCTTAGAAGCTGCGATCTTCATTTCCTTACCGGTCTGAGGATTTCTACCTGTTCTAGCTGCTCTCTTAGAAACTTCGAATGTACCAAAGCCAACTAACTGAACCTTGCCACCCTTCTTGAGTTCCTTGGAAACTGCATCTGTGAAAGCCTTAAGAGCCTTCTCTGCGTCCTTCTTTGATAATCCAGCATTTGCTGCCATAGCTGCTACTAACTCTGTTTTGTTCATTTTGAACTCCTCCTTAATAACATGAGTACTGACGTCTTATTGGCGTCTATACAAGTTATAATCGTTAAGCCCTTAAAAGTCAAGATTTTTTTGGCAAAAAACGGCTGTAATCGTTGATTTTAGGCATTTTGCACTTTACATAACACGTAAATACGGGATGTTCAAGCACAGTATCTGGCCAGGTACAGTATAAGGAAGATCACAACCGGGTGAATCAGATAGATGATGAGTGAATGCCGCCCGAGAAAAGCGATCTGCCGGACACCATGACTGAGTACTCTCTCTGCTCCCGGCGATCCCATTACAGCCTTATGCAAAAAATATCCGGATATATATATGAATATCCACGGTAACAGCGAAAAATAATCGGAAGAGACAAATCCAGGCTTCATAAAGCCAATAAATGTCGAGATATATCCGCTGTACAGTTCTTTGGGAAGATCCACAGAACTGATCGAAGCAAACCCGAGATATCCTCGGTTTATATTATATGTAAAAACAAAAAAGATAAAGCTTGCGGCAAGAAGCAGGGCATTTACCGGCTCCGATACATCATCCAGGTTTGATGCCTTACGATAAATCTTATCAATAGGGATCATAATAAGCGTCGCACTTCCAAGAAATGTCAGGATCCCGAATATGATCGGACTCTTTGGAATAACGAGACAGGTGATAAAAGTGATGATCGCTCCTATAAGAAGCAATTTGATCCCCATACGGATATGACGGTGACCAAAGGAAAATGAAAATCCCGAGATCAATATAAATCCGATGCATATGGTCCTCTCCCACACCAGAAAGCCCGTACCGTACAGCATTTCATCCGATATGGCAAAACCAAAAAAGTTCAGCAGCCAGCATGTATGAAATGCGATCATACTGATTATGGAAAAACCTCTTAATGTATCGATCAGGTCATATCTTTTCATACGCCAAGTTTAATATATAAACATTGTATTAGGCAACAAAAAAGAAAGCCCGACATCATTGCAAAAAGCAACAACATCAGACTCTCAGAGGCGACAGCCGGATTTGAACCGGCGAATCAGGGTGTTGCAGACCCACGCCTTACCACTTGGCTATGTCGCCAAATGTCACGATTGCTTCGCAATCGTGACATATACC
>JAFRIL010000033.1 GCA_017432845.1 Lachnospiraceae bacterium
GACCGCGTACCTTGCGCCGGAGATGATGGCAGTATTAAGATCAGGTGCACCTGTGAGAAATTTAAGCATAGGTATAAAGAAAAGCGTCAAAAACACTCCGGCCAGGAGCTGTACGACATTAAAATCGATCACGCTGCGAATATCCACTCTTCTTAAGTTAAAATGAGTTTTTCCGAAATACAGCCCCAGGAACAACCCGTACAGTCCCATTGCTGTCATATCAATATAATCTATAGCCTGTCCGAATATCATATTGATCAGAAGGTCGCCGGAAAGGCCACCGATCAGACCGGTAGCCGGGCCGAAGAAAACCGCTGCAACCGAAACAACAAGCACACGCAGCATCACCCAGTCGCTAAGGCCAAAGACACCTTCAGCCAAAGGAAAGAATGAAATCTCTGCCCACCTCGAGGCTATTATAAGGATAACCGCACAAATAGTCGCAATTATCTCTTTTGTTCCGTATCTGAGTTTTTCCATAGTCATAACATATCACTACAAGGTAAAAATCACAAGGTGAAGTTACCGCTGTTCTCCATGTTTATTTCCCTGCCAAGATGTGTGGACCAGATCGTAAGTGAGGCGATCGGAAGCTTCGTGATCTGCGAAAGCGCCCTGCCATAATACTCGAGCTGTGCTCTGTACCGGCCGGTCAGCATTTCCTCATCCGACACCCTGTCTGTTTTATAATCAACGATCGTGATCTTACCGTCTTGCACAAAGTAAGCATCGATTATTCCCTGTACAAGTACTGTCTCATCATCTACATCAATACCTACGACAAACGGCTGCTCGCGAAACAGTGTTCCCGAACCGGCGGCTTTTCTCATCCTGGCCCCGAGTGACGAGTTAAGAAAGTCTGCCACATCTTTGCATCTTATCGCATCGGTCATCGCCTTATCCATGCGGTGAAGTTCCATCATTCTGGAGATAAAGCCCAATATAATGTCATCCGTTATGTAACAAGTGTTATTTGAGCCGTCACTATCCTCTTCCGAGCTCATTGAATAGTCCCACAGCTCCATGATCCTATGGAATGCCGTTCCGTGGAAAGTCCCTCCTTCAGCGGTTTCTCCGTCCTTCCGGGCAAATCTTGGAATGTACCTCTCTGGGTTGGTCTCATTAAATAACGGTTCGTTATCTAATGTCAGAATCTCACCTTCAGCCATTCTCTCCTCGATCGCACTGTGTTTCAGTTCCGATACAGAATATTTTGCCTTTCTCTCCGGATCGGTCCGGTGCGGATATACGAATGACAACCCATCAAGATACGAAGGTATTGATACCGGTATGTCCTTTTTTACTTCTCCATTATGTACCAGATCAAGAAGTTGATCTGCCATCGACTTACTTCTGATCTCTTTTTCGACCCGGGAGCCCGTCAGCACCTTCTCGTCCGTGTACTTTATATTTATGTGCTCAAATCCCTCTGTTTGGTACGCTGCCTTGAGCATTTCCAAATATGAGCTCGCGTTTGCGACTGACCCGAACTCTCTGTCAAACCCGTCCGGCTTGTCGCATCCAACCATTATGAGTTTTTCCCTGGCGCGTGTCATCGCCACATATAATACCCTTATCTCCTCGGCAAGCCCCTCCAGTCTGTTCTCCAGGCTTACAAGTGCTTTGGGAAGTGTCTTTACGGTCACATGCCTGTCCGGATCCATGTGATCTATCCCGAATCCGTATACAGGATTCCAAACCACCTTGCCGGATTCATCGGCAGTATTTCTCTTCTTCTCGATACCCGCAAGGAAGCATATCGGAAATTCCAGCCCTTTGCTTGCATGCATCGTCATCAGTCTGACCACATTGTCGTTCTCGGATTCGGTAACCGCCTCGCCCTCATCCAGCTCATACTTCTTTATCTGGTCTATGTATCTCATAAATTGATACAGGCCCTTAAAGCTGGTCCTGCCGTAGTCCTGTGCCTTGGCAAGCAGCATCTCGAGGTTGGCCATCCTTCGTTGTCCTTTGGTCATACATCTGACATGATCACCGTATACATTATCTATAAAATCCTCGAGTAAATTGTGCACGGGTGTGCAGCTCGACATCGCCCTGTAATGATCCAGCAGTTCCAGGAAGCGTATACATTTACTGTCGTTTTCAGCCTGCTTCCTGACCCTGTCGTATATAGGGATATCTGCGCCGGCCCCGGCAGTCATTCCGGCAAGTTCCACATCGGAAAAGCCTCCGACAGGACTTCTCATGAGTGCAGTCATCGATATGTCGTCATACGGATTGTCCACAACAGCCAGGAACGAAAGTGCGGTCTGTATCTCAACCGTTTTGTAATAGCCCTCGCTTCCGGATACGGCAAGCGGGATCCCCGCTCCCTCAAATACCTCCCTGAAAACGGGCTCATACTTTTTGACTGACCGGACTAGAATCGTAAAATCACGGTATTGGGCCGGTCTCATCGATCCGGTCCCTTTATCGTATACCATGAACCCTTCATCCATCAGCCGATTGATCCTTCCCGCAATGACATTTGCAGTAAACTCCTCGGAAGAGATCTCCTCCGGATCGCCGAGGATCAGCTCTGCTTTGTAGTCACACCCCTCCACCTTCTCGTCGGTGCATTTATCATAATATGATGCTGCATAGACAAGTTCGGCCTCTTCGTTATAATCTATCCCTCCAAGTTCAGGTCTCATTATCTTCCTGAACACTTCATTGACTGCCATTATCACTTCACGCCTGGACCTGAAGTTGTCATTAAGGAGTATCCTCCTGTTGGGCATGTCATCGCCATATGTATTGTATTTCCCCAGGAATATATCCGGGCGGGCGTGGCGGAATCTGTAGATACTCTGTTTGACATCCCCAACCTGGAAAACATTTCCGGGATCCTGACGGCATATCAGGGATACGAGCATCTCCTGCGTCATGTTTGTGTCCTGATACTCGTCAACATATATCTCTTCAAACTGACTCCTGTAGATATCCGCTATATCGGGATCCGACAGTATCGATACTGCCATATGCTCCATATCGTTGAAATCTATGATGTTCTTTTCGCGCTTTTTTCCGGCATAGACATTCATAAATGCGATAACCGCATCTGTCAGGGCAAGCAACTCTTCTTTGGACTTTGATACAGTCTCATATGTCGTCTCAAGGTCAAATGGCATCATCGCAAGCAGCTTCGCAAAACCGGTTTTGACCTGATCTCTCAGGGAAGCAACGTATCCGACATCCTTTTTTGACTGATCGTCAAGGTTTTTGGACGATATACGTCCAAACCCGGGAGGATCTGCCGCCTTCAGGGCATTTCTGACAGTATCATAGATCCGGGCCTCTTCTGTCTTTGCAACACTTGTCCTGAGATGGGAAACAACATCCATATACCCATCGATACAGTCTTTGTAAGGTGCAAGGTACTCGCACTCCTCTATGCGCCTGCTTGCCGCCGCGAGGCAATCCTCCATGCCGGCAAGTTCCACCTTTAAATACTCTCCGAGCCTTGATACACAGGGCGAGGAGGCAAATTCATCAAATGTTTCGCAAAGATATGCGCTTGTACACTCTTTTATAAAACCTTCGGGATCAGGGTCTGCGATCACAAAGTCATAAATATCTTCGATAAGTTTTTCAAATCCCGCATCGGTCTTTGAATTGCTAAAGCAACGGGTTGCAGCAAGAAATGCCGGATCAGCTTTCTCGTATCCTGCCTCGATACACTCCTCGAGCGCCTCATGCTTTATCAGCTTGCACTCATTCTCATCAGCCACCCTGAAATTCGGATCAAGAGACACCTTGTCAAAGTGATCGCTTATAACACCCTTGCAGAATCCGTGGATAGTGGTGATCTTCGCGTTATGCACAAGTATCGCCTGCTTCTCGATGCGTTTGAGCGCCTCCCTGTCATGATCTTTATCCTGTCTTATCTTATTCGCAAGATCTTCTATCGAATCCCTTATCCTGCCGGCCATTTCGGCTGCGGCAGCATTTGTGAATGTCATGATCAGCAGTCTGTCTATATCCACGCCGTCTTTTTCGCCGGTCACTCTTTGTACGACCCTGTTAACGAGCACACTGGTCTTACCGCTTCCGGCAGCAGCGGAAACGAGGACATTTGTATTCCTTATATCAATGGCAAGTTGTTGTTCAGGCGTCGGATTCATCTTCCTGTCTCTTTCCTTCTTTTCTCATAATCTCAAGCCACTCGGAATTGGATCTTTTTGCCTCTTTTGCCGAGGCTTCGGCGTATTTGGCCGGATTATTGGCACATATGGACGTATAAGGGCAAAAATCACAGTCGGGACCCGTAAATCTGGTCTTGCCGTCCGGTACCGGGATCGATATATCCCCTTTTGTGATATTGTCACCGATCCGGCATATGACACGGTTCACATAGTCCGACAAAACGTTAAAATCATCCCCGGTGATCGTCATGTCGCTGCTTCTTGGGACTTTTTTCGATGTTATCGTAACAGGCAGCACCGTCGGGCTTGTTTCTATATCCTCGTCCATAAGCCGCAGTACATCCATATCCGAGTTAACAAGTCCCTTAAGGCTTAACTCCTTTTGAATAAGAGTCCTGATGTCTTCTTCTGACAGTTCACTCTTCATCGCTATTACCGGATCATCGATATGATAGTAGAACACACCCGCCGGAATGACCGTCTGACTGCTGCCGGACTTTCCGGCATCCGAACCGACCAAAAGAGACGCCGCATTCAGGTATACAAGAAGCTGCAACTGGCGGCCTTCATACACCGCGGCAAGGTCCACACTGTGCTGTGAGGACTTGTAATCTATTACCCTTATGTATATCCCTTCACCTGTACGGCACGTATCAATCCTGTCTATCCTGCCGCGAAGACGCATGATCTCATTATCGGGCAGTTTGACTGTGATCGCATCTTTGTCACTTAGCGTATCAAAATCCACCTCGAAGTATTCAGGTCTGAACTTCCCTTTTCCGACCTGGGCGCTCACCACCTCGGCACTCTTCTTCATGATCCTTCGTATACGTTCTTCCATATAAGCATATCTTGCAGACGAGGACAGCTTTTCCTGCCTGTACTTCTCTATAACACGCGAAACTGCCTCATCCATCAGGCTGTCACGTTCCTTATCGCCGGTATCGGCCCAGCCCAGATCGCGTTCGGTCATAAGGTACGAGTATTCCTTCATCGACTCATGAAAGATATTACCCATATCCTTTGCCTCGAACGAGAATATCTCACGTTCTGTCAGTTTCAGGCCGTATTGCAGGAAATATTTATATGCGCATTTTGCCCAGTTTTCCAGCCTGGTTATGCTCGAGATGATCCTTTTGCCGTATAGGGCGCGGGCAAGCGCAGCTCCTATGGAATCGTTTCCATGAGCATATGAACAAGCAGCTGCATTTTCCAAAACCCTGCGAAGACGCGGCCCAAAGTGCTCGTCTGCTGCAAAATACCTGATAAGCTCCACAAGTTTACAGGCATCGGTTTCGGAAATATCCCCCGACAGTGCCGGCCACACAAGATCGCACAGATCGGCAAACGCATCGGATCCTGTCGTATAGTTTACCGTCTCCTTTTGAACCTTCTCCACATAAAGACTCTTACCGTATCCGGGCAGCTTCTGTATGATATATGACGGCTGAAGCGATGTTCCGGAAGGAGACACGCTTGCATAAGAGACAAACAGGTGTTCCGAAGGACGGTTTATTGCCATATGTACATACAGCTGCTGAGTATATATATCCTCGCGCGTTGTCGGGGCAAGCGTAAGATCCTCGTTTGCTCCGGTAAGAAAATCACGTTCATTATCATTTATAAGGGTGTTTTTGGCAGCCAACTTCGGGATCGAGCCTTCATTGGCACCCACTATGAACAAAGCCTTGATATCTCCAAGCCTGCTCCTTGTCAGGTCACCGACCTGGACATAGTCCGTTCCTGTCGGAAGAAGTCCAATATCGATCGAGTCAAGTCCTGCATCCAGCAGACGCCCGAATCCCCGGATATCGGTAACTTCATCCGGAATAAGATCGCAGAGCATGTCCAGAACGTTCATTATCCTGACATAGATCGCGGAGTATATAGCGGCATTTTTTCTGTCCCCGGCTTCCTCAAACCGTTCGGCCGCCTCTTTAAGCCTTCCCTCAATATCGTCTGATACGATGACCGTATACAGTGCATTGCAAAACGTACTTATTGAAAATCGTGAACCGGCAGTGATCTTTGTCTGCGAAGACAATGCTCCGGTAAAGGCTTCACATTTTGCGATAAAACGCTCTCTGGTATCATTAAGCGCAAGGAGCTGTTCGTCGCCGGCAGCACCGGTATGCATATAAAATCTCTCGTGCCATTTGCCGTATCCCTTTATATTGGCAGCCAGACAGTAGTTTTCCAGAAGGAATACCTCCCCGTCGTCAAATCCCGCAAGGCGCGACTTGAGGAAGGAGAACACGGCCTGCTGGCTGTAGTTCTCCGAAAAAACAGATATAAACGCACGGATATACTCTATGAACGGATTCAGGAGAACCGGCTCGGACCTGTCAATGAAAAACGGGATGGCTGCTGATGAGAACTGTCTTTCCACCGGATGACGGTAGCTTTCGATATCCCCTGCGAGAACTGCGATATCCCTGTAACGGTATCCGCCTTTTCTTACAAGATCATCTATCTTTTTGCGGACCATACCGATCTCATCGCGCACGGTACGTCCGCACATAAGATGGACAGAGGTGTTATTTAATTCGGCAGATGATTCATCATCTTTGTATGCAACCGGCTCTTTTATATTACACGTGTTACTTAACTCGTTTTTAACCGCTTTGTACGGATCTTCTATGATCACATGCCGCTCGTCGGCCATCCTTCCAAGCTGATCCATGGTATGTTTTGATAGATAAAATAACTCATGTTCTTGTATTTGGTCGGTTTGGCTATTTTCTTGTATACAATCCTCAAAAAGCAGTGCCACATGAACCGAATGAGCATATTCCATCAGCACTCCTATAAGCTTGTTCTGGACAGGGGTGAACCCGGTGAAGTTGTCAAATGCGATCACGCTGTTCTTTACGGTACCGGATACGGGAATAAGCCTGCTGACTCTCTCGAGCGTTTCCTCAACCGTGGTATATCTGTCGCTGATATACTCCTTGAATGCCCTGTACAGGATCGCTATATCGTAAAGCTTTCCTGATAGTCTGACATGTCCCTCCCTTTTGGCTGACTCTGCCATCTCAAATACCTTATCAACGCTTATCCCGTATTGCATGAACTCGGAGATCGCCGACTTGACAGAGCTGGTGTATCCGGGCTTGTCAAGATCATCGCCGATTATGGTAAGCTCATCTCTTGCCTTTGTGGCAAGCATGCCTATGATCAGATCCTTGCCCATCTCATCTAGCATGGTGATACCGCTGTCAAATGAGCCGACCTCATCATTTATACGATGTGCCAGACGGGTAAATGACAGAACATCTATGTTAAGTATCCCGTGCACTTTCGACAATCTAACGAGCTCCTGCTGGGTGGCAAGGCTGTACTGCTCCGGCACGACAACCAGATACTGTCTTTTCGGGTTTTTCTCGGCATCATCCAGTATATATTTGTAGAGTCTGCGGGATTTATCGCTTCTGACCCCGCCCAGCCAGAATTTAAGTGACATGGGAACTTCTTTCTGTATATATTGTAATGACAATTGATGAGTGGTATACTCTGTGATGTTGTATTAAAGCTAGGGGAGCAAATGCTGAGATCGCCCGTTCGGCGAACCCTCATCACCTGATCCGGATAATACCGGCGTAGGGAAGCATGTACATCCCCTCCTATGTGTTAAAGGAGGTTTTTTTATGTCACAAAGTGTTAGGATCTCTACAGTAAAGCGACTTACCGAGTCTTCGATAATGATCGCGATAGGAACCGTACTGTCCCTCATCAAATTGATCGACATGCCGTACGGCGGATCAGTCACCATAGCATGTATGCTTCCCGTAGTAATCATCGCTTATAGATATGGGATTTCCTGGGGACTTTTTACCGGATTTGTGTTCGGACTGCTCCAGCAGCTGCTTGGCCTTGATAATCTGTCATATGTGACCACCTGGCAGTCGATCGTTGCCGTTATTCTTATCGATTACATCATAGCTTATATGACGGTAGGAGTTGCAGGGGCGTTCAGAAACATGTCTTCCCAGCCGTTTGCCCTCGTTCTAGGTTCCGTTTCCGCCTGCTTCCTTCGTTACATATGTCATGTGATCGCAGGAGCTACCGTATGGGCCGGACTGCCTATCCCCACAAAAGCAGCGCTTGTCTATTCGATCAGTTACAATGCAACTTACATGCTTCCGGAGATGCTGGTCACCGCGATCGTTGCATACTATATCGGCTCGATACTTGATTTTAGGGGCGAACACATCGCGCATCTTAACAGGAACAAGAAAGCTTCTATCCCGGTTCCGATGCTTGTCGGCGGACTGATGCTTGCCGCAGTTGCTCTGTTTGATATCAGGATGATCTTCGTGCACCTGCAAAATGCCGGAACGGGAGATTTCGATCTTTCCGGTGTAGCCAGTGTCAACTGGATATTCCTTGTCATTGTAACTGTTATCGGTATAGCATTGGCTGCTATCCTGTTCTTCGTATACTCCAGGAACAAAGAATCCTGATCACGATATGCCGGATATCAGATATGGAACAGTAGATCTCCGTACTGCGGGAACGGCCAGAATCTGCGGGCCGTCAGCTGTTCCATATTGTCACATGTGGCGCGAAGCGCATTCATTGCAGGGATCAGCCGATCCCTGTAATATTTTCCGCGCTCAAGATCATCCTTAAAATCAGTCTTGGCTGCAAGTGTCTCAAGCATCACGACTTCAGTCATGGCGCGGTCGCACAGCTGTGAAAGGTTTCCGAGTGTCTCCTCTTCCATGTTATGGGCAATGTCAGTCCCGATCCTGTCCGATACAGCCATCTTGGACTCAAGCGTGTGCGTAAGCTCGCCGGTATAGCGGCTTACAGCCGGAAGGATTTCTTTTCTGGCCATATCGATCATTGTATGAGCCTCGATATTGATGATCTTGTTATATGTATCGAGAAGGATCGCGTAACGGCTCCTCATCTCCTTCTCGGTGTAGATCCCGTGATCCGCAAACAGCCTGATATTCTTCTCCATCAAAAATGCAGGGAGTGCATCAACGGTCGTCTTAAGGTTTGACAGGCCTCTGCGCTTCGCCTCTTCTTCCCACACTTCCGAATATCCGTCACCGTTAAAGATGATCCTCTTATGCTCTTTGATCGTTCTTTTGATAAGGTCGTTAAGCGCCTTGTTAAAATCACCCTTCTTGGCTTTCTCAAGCTCATCCGCGAACTGACCCAGTTCTTCGGCCATTATCGTATTTAGTATCGTATTGGCGCCTGCTATCGACTGTGATGAACCGACAGACCTGTATTCAAACTTGTTTCCGGTAAATGCAAACGGCGATGTACGGTTTCTGTCCGTAGCATCCTTTGGTATCGACGGAAGTACGGAAACGCCGATCTCCATGCGGCCAGTACGGTCCCCGTCATATGATTTTCCCTCCTCGATGCACGAGAGCACTTCGGCAAGATCGTCACCGACGAACACGGAAACTATCGCCGGAGGCGCTTCGGCACCGCCCAGACGGTGGTCGTTTCCGGCAGAAGCCACGCATGCACGCATTATCTCCTGATATTCGTCTATTCCCTTGATCATTGCGGCAAGGAAAAGCAGGAACTGCGCATTCTCATGAGGTGATCTGCCGGGCTCAAGAAGATTTACACCCGTGTCGGTCGAGATGGACCAGTTATTGTGCTTGCCGCTTCCGTTCACGCCTTCAAACGGCTTTTCATGCAGAAGACAAACCATTCCGTGCTTGGCTGCGACATTTTTCATGATCTCCATCGTGACCTGGTTCTGGTCACAGGCAAGATTCGTGGTTGTATAGATCGGGGCAAGCTCGTGCTGTGCAGGTGCCGCCTCGTTGTGCTCGGTACGTGCATATACACCGAGCTTCCACAATTCCTCGTTCAGTTCCTTCATAAAGGCACTGATCCTCGGCTTGATGGCGCCGAAATAGTGGTCATCCATCTCCTGGCCTTTGGGCGCAGGTGCGCCGAAGAGCGTCCTTCCGCAGAAGATCAGATCCCTTCTTCTGTCGCGCAGTTTCCTGTCTATAAGGAAGTACTCCTGCTCGGCTCCTACCGTGGTCCAGACATGCTTGACGTCCTTATTCCCAAACAGGCGAAGTATCCTCAAAGCCTGTGTATTGATCTCTTCCATGGAACGAAGGAGCGGCGTCTTCTTGTCGAGCGCTTCTCCGCCATATGAGCAAAACGCCGTCGGAATGCATAATACTCCGTCCTTTACAAATGCAAAGCTGGTCGGATCC
>JAFRIL010000034.1 GCA_017432845.1 Lachnospiraceae bacterium
ACACCGGTAAAGGAAAAGGTGATGGATGTGAGCGAGTCGACTCAAAGGCTTTCAGATGATACCGCCAGGAGCATTATCCGGAAAATCACCGAGCACATGTCTATCGGCGACTTCAAAAGTGCGGCAAAAACTGTTCGTTGGGAATCCATCGTCAGGATGCTTGAAGAAGGACTTGATATATGTCAGATCGTCAGACTGACCGGTATTTCCAGGGCAACCGTGTACCGGTGCGCAAATCTGTCCGGCTTTGTTAAAGCCCGCGTTTCGGATCGGTCGGCCTCGTACCACCCAGGCAGCTGCAAAGTTGCCGCCGATTGATCCGGGACGTGGGACGCCAAGCGTTAGCGCGGCAGGATCCCGCCATTCATTGAGACAGAGGGACGGTTCCTTTGTCTCAATTTCTTTGTCTCAATTCCTATATCTAAACTCTTCTGTCTCACTTAAAATTGATAAATCCCAATCCGATAAGGCAGATAACCGCCCCAACGATCTTATTCCATGTGACTGCTTCGCGGAAAATCACATAGCCGACAACTATCAAAATGATCGCAAGAAATGCGCTCTGCACGATGAATCCGGTGCTCACCTGCCATCCCGCTTTATATGCGCATATCCAGCCGACCTCCAGTCCTATGATAACGATCCCCAGCACGAACGGCGCCCAGTTTGTCTTGGCATATTCGCGCACAAGGCTTGAATCCTTGTTTGTAACAAAAAACGCAGCGGCCGACAGCAGTGCACCGACCAGATAAGTTATTGTCAGCGATGCAAACGGATTCATCCCCTCCGGCACAGATTTTGCACACACCTGGTAAACAACGTTAGAAAACACGACAAGCGCAATAGGCCAGATATATGAAAACATTTTGACTTCCTCCGTCTAAATTGATCTCTTATAATACTGTTTTGATCTCTTATAAATATTAAAAACACTACCTCTTCAGTATTGTATCAACATCCGCCTCAAGATACGGATTTATTCGATCCGTCATCCCCGACTCCTTCAGCATTTCCGACAGGTCGTATCCGATATCCTCCGCCAGGCCCACAACGCGGTCCTTGAGATTCGGACGGTTCGGATGATATTTTGTCCCCTCCCAGGCGGCCTCATTGCTGTGAAGCCTTGCAAGCTCATCTATACGCAAGGCAAAACTTCCCGTCTCGTCGAGCTCCGTAAGTGCCCTGTAAGACCACTTATAAAACGGCATGTATTTTCGCCTGATCAGGAAAAACAATTCCATTGCCGCCATCATACCCTGCAACCTGCAGGCTTCGGCAGCAACAATATCCCCCCGCGTCATGCATCTTGCATAATTGACCTGAAGATTCGCCGAGTATTCATGCATCTTCTCGGCCATCCGGATGCGCCACACATCATCGGGATAATACCCCAGCAGGAGCTTGCGAAATGCGCCAAACTCCCCCTGCTCATCCCGGTACACCTCGCCGTTTACAGCCGTTGCAAGGCATGAATGATCCAGACGAAGCCATTGGTCATGGCTCATCCGGCAGTTTTTCGTATCGCAGTCGATCCGCAGTATATCAGAGTAAAAATCATGTATCCTCATTACCCCGCGACGCTGCCGGAGTCTTTCCGTATAAAATGCTCTTTCCTTACTGCCTACAAGATCATCATACGCTGCGGACAGCTCTTTTCCGAACTCATCCATATCATCATCGGTCAGCCACAGGCACACCCCGGTCCCGAAATCATGATCCCGCGATATGACATCATCATATCCGAAGCAGTCGCTGCCCTCCCCTGCAATGCCGACGGCTATCCTGTCCTCATAACCGCCAAACCGCTCTCTTATCATCGGCGCCACATATTCATCATAAAACCTTCGATTATTATCCATCTCCACTTTCCAAAATTGAGACAGAGGGACGGTTCCTTTGTCTCAATAATCTGATTTCAATTCCCCTTAAATGATATGATTGTGAATCATACCGATGAAATTAAGATCTGTCCCTTCGCCTCAGGATCATCCATGATCACCTCACCGACAGATTCCGCCGTGATGACCCCGCTGCGGGGATTCTTGATGCTTACAACAGGCGAGACGATATCCGCTTCAACATCCGATTTTTCAAACGCCAGATCGCAGTCTTCCATGCGGCAGTTTATCAGCTTTAATCCCTTGCAGTAACAAAACGGCTGCGTACCCATGATCGTACAATTTTCAAAAATCACGTTTTCGCAGTACCACGCCAGGTATTCACCTTTCACCACGCTGTCTTTGACAACAACATCTTTCGCATGCCAGAAAGCGTCTTTAGTGTCAAAATCACACCGATCAAAAACCGAATCCGTAATATACTGAAATGAGTACTTTCCCTTTAACCTGACACTGTCAAATCTGAGCCGGTCGGAACGCATCATGAAATACTCCCCGTCCGCGTTTGTATTCTCCATATCGATCCTGCGTACATACCACCCGAACTCGTCAGATACGATATCGCAATCGCTGACCCTGACATCGGCGCACTCTCTTAGCGCCTTGATGCCGTGCATCTTCGTATCCGTTATCTCAACATCCTCCGAATACCACAGAGCAGCCCGGCACAGCTTGGTCATATCGCTTCCTGATATCTTCAGTTTCTTATCATGCCAGAATGGGTATCTTAAGTTAAAAAAGCAGTCACGAACAACAATATCACTGCTCTCCTTAAATGGACTCTCACCATCCGCCGGACCGTCAAATCTGCAGTTTATCGCTTCCACGCCCCGGCTTCCGTAAAGAGCCCGTTCTTCATCAAATATCTGATCCGTTATCGTTTTCATCTTCCATTTTTGAGACAAGGGGACGGTTCCTCAGTCTCAGTTTTTTGAGACAAAGGAACCGTCCCTCTGTCTCAACCGTCCCTCTGTCTCAATCCTTAATTCCCAAACAGTTGCTTTACTTCGTCCATCTCGGCAGCTGAGAAAGCACACAGTTTCACATCGATATCGTAAGACGGATGATCCTCCGTAAACTTTGTGTACGCAGCCAGACACTGCTCGGCCGATCTTCTCGCGGGGTGGTTTGCCGGATCACCCCCGAATATGCCCGCACTGATAAGCGGAAAAGCAATGCTGTGATATCCGTTATCCATGAGGACGACCAGCGAATTGTAATATGCATCAAACAGCTTGTCATACGCGCCGGGAGTTACCGACAGGTTCGGCCCGACAGCGTGGATGATCGCCCGCGCGTTAGTCATGTTAAACGACGGAGTGATGACCGCATCGCCGTCATTAAGCGGAACGCGTATCCTGCTGCAGGCATCCGTAAGCTCCCTCATACCCGCCTTCGCGAAAATCACACCGCATATTCCTCCACCGGCCCATAGCCCATCGTTTGCCGCATTCACAACCGCATCCACTGTCTGATCGGCGCATGATGCATTAAGAAGTTCGATCTTGCTCATGATTTTCTCTCTCCCGGTTTAATAAGTACCGCCCGGCACGGTGCTCCATCAGCACTGCCAAGATTAAGCGGTGCTGCGTTGAGGATATATACTCCCTCCGGGACGCTGTCCAGTCTGATCCCCTCGAGCAGAACTATCTCTTCGGAAAGCATCGTCATATGAACCGCTTTAGGGGCATCTTCGGGGCCAACCGTCTGGGATTCGTTTCCAAACAGTCTGATATGCTCAGAGGCAAATACCTTTGCGGCATCCTCCGATACAACTGCCTTTCCTTTAACAAGTATCCTGAGAGATGCCTTATCATCCGTATAGTGAAGTGATCTGTCGGCTTCCTTTGCCTTATCCATGATATGGCGCGCATCATCTGCCGACATCTCTCCGTCAAAAGAGGCTACATATGCCGGACCTATGAATCTGTTAAGATCGATCCTGTCGATCGTTCTGGCCTTGTCAATGAAGTGGCAGGGCGCATCAACATGCGTTCCGTTATGGGCGCACATCCGGATCCCGGTCAGGTTGCAGACATCGCCGTTTGCGATCTGCTGCATCCGTATCCTCTCCGGCTGCGGATCGCCCGGAAACACGGTGCAGCCAAACACCTCCTGCGAAATATCATATATCTCCATGCTTCCTCCCATATTGAGACAGAGGGACGGTTCCTCAGTCTCAGTTTTTTGAGACAAGAGAACCGTCCCCCAGTCTCACAATCAATCTCAACCACTATCAATAAAAATCACAGATTCCCGGCAAGTTCCCGTACTTCCTTAAGTTTTGCTTCCGACCGGTTCTCATTTCCGTGTGCCGTGATAACCCCGGCTGCCTCGATCCCCGTGTATCCCGCGTACGCTTTAAACTGCGCTATCGAAGCATCATACACTCCCGGAGACGCCGACGACAGAAGAAGAAACGCCTTTTTTGCCTTGGCGGGCTTTCCTATGCAGTATACCCTCTGGATAGCCGCCTCGATCTGCGCCGTCATGCCAAAATAATATATTGGAGACGCAAATACGATCACATCTGCCTCCTTATAAGCCGGCATGATCTTCTCCAGATCATCCTTCTGAACACAGCTGCCCTCGCCCTTTGTGTGGCAGTAATCACACCCGAGGCAGCCGGCGATCTTCATCTGCCCGACGTGATACATCTCAACCTCATGTCCTGCCTGCTCGGCACCTTCGCAAAACGCCTCAGCCAGTGCAAATGTGTTCTCTTTTCTGGGACTTCCGTTAAAAATCGCAACCTTCATGCCTTCTCCTCCATCGAATACGTCATCATTTCATATTTCAACCTGCTTCCTTCAACTATCTCAGGCGGAAGCAACGCCCTTGCCACCAGTTTGAGATCCTCGGACTCAATATCGATCCTGTGAAGATTCGCATAATCTCCGTCTATACTTACCACCTCATAATACCACGTTTCCATAATCTCCTCCTTTTGAGACAAGGGGACGGTTCCTCAGTCTCAGTTTTTTGGGACAAAGGAACCGTCCCTCTGTCTCAATCATGCATCCAAGCTCTCACTGTCTCCCCGTCCAAGCGATAAACACCCAGATCAGTCGCCAGATAAGCCGGTAGATTATAAATGCGCCGATCGCTTTAAGCGGAGCGATCCACAAAGGTTTCCCCAGGAAGAAAATCACAACACCGGCGATCACGGTTACGATCACAAGAAATTTCGCCGCGAAGATCCACCAGTTAAGCGTCAATATGACTCGTCCGAGTTTTTCGTCACGTTCATCCTGCGAAGAAGCCATCTAAACATACCCGCATCCGGTTTTTTCTTCCCTGTCGATATCCCCGGAAACATACGACGCCCTGAATTCCATGTTGATCTCCCGCAGTTCCCGCTTACCGTCTATATAGTCCTGATACATATCGGCCAGTCCGGCCGCGCACCCATCACAGGCCCCATCGACATTGCCGATGGAATCCGCAACGATCTTCTCCCGTTCTTCTTTTGTCGTTTCGCTGATCAGTATTCCCATAAAATCACATGCCATCTTTGAGACAAAGGAACCGTCCCTCTGTCTCAATCACCCTGTCTTTATCCATCCGACTCAATTTATACAACCAGTTCTGCAACCGTACATCCTGCAACAGCGATCAGGTCGGCAGGAGCAAGTTCTATCTGGCACCCGACCTTCCCGGCACTGACGTAGATCTTGTCATATGAAGTTGCGGTTTCATGAATGAATGTCGGAAAAGCCTTCTTCATGCCGATAGGAGAACATCCTCCGTGGACATATCCCGTAAGCGGAAGCAGTTCTTTTTGTTTTATCATGGCAACGGCCTTCTCCCCGGAGACTTTTGCAGCCTTCTTAAGGTCCAGCTCGCCTGTTACCGGAACAACGAAAACATGATATGCGCCGCTCTTTCCCCGTGTGACAAGTGTTTTGAAAACTCTGCTTGCATCTTCTCCAAGAACCTGTGCGATCTCTTCTCCGGTAAGCGTCGGATCCGGGGTATATGTATGTGCCTCATAGCCGATCTTCTTCTGATCGAGCACTCTCATAACGTTGGTTTTTTCAGGATTCTTCATATCTTATCACAAGCGGTCTATACTCCAAGATCCTTAAGCGCTCCAAACAGTTCGATATCGCTCTGAGTCACCTTCATGTTCGAAGTTATCGGATCCTCCCCGGGCCTTGTGACCGTCACCTCAATGACAGTGCCCTCATCGAGCCCGCGTTTTAACATCAACTGAACAAACCCCGCGAACTTGGGATGGTTTGTCCTGAATGTATTGATCGATGCAAGCAGTTTCATTGCCGATTGTGGATTCATGCTTTACTGTCTCCTTCTGTTACTTCCCAACTTTGAGACAAAGGAACCGTCCCCAAGTCTCAGTTTTTTTGAGACAAAGTGAGACAAAGGAACCGTCCCCAAGTCTCAATCATCTCTCACAAATATAGTATCAGCCGGTCCAAAATACCGTCCATATCAATCCCCGGATGCGTAGTATATATTTGCAATATATCCTCCACCAGCCCGATCTCGATATGGTTTCGTTCCGCGATCTTCTCAACCGGCCTGTTCGCGTTCATGTCTTTGATCACGCTCTTAATTACCTTATCCAGTTCAAGGTTATCCTTATGCATCATACACCCAACTTTGAGACAAAGGAACCGTCCCCAAGTCTCAAAAAACTCAACATCCCTTCAACTCACCAAGATCCCGCAATAGCGCTTCCTCCGAGGTCACAAGGACCGCCCGTATCCCAAGCGCTGCCGCGGCATCAACATTTTCCTGTATGTCATCGAAGAACATGCACTCTTTCGGATCAAGCGCATATTTTTCAAGCAGATGCTTATATATCTGCGCCTCGGGCTTTATCGCTCCCGTCTGGTACGAAACGATCCCGCCGTCAATTATCTTCCGGAAAGGCAAGGGATCCGTGTGCTTCTTAAACAGATACTCCGAATAATTTGACAGGATATATATGTTGTATCCGTTTTCCTTAAGCTGCTCCATCCTCTCCCAGACAGCCTCACGCTCCGTCGCCATCTTGTCATCCCCGTAAAAAAACCGTTTCAGGTCTTCTGCCAGATCCGGATGCAGTGATATGTAGTGCTTCACGAGAGAGTCTATGTCAACGCACCCTCTGTCGAACTCGCGCCAAATGGGATCTTCGAAAATCATATGCCCCATCTTTTCGGCCTCCTCATCAGATAACCCGAAGTCATCCATGAGCATTTCCTTCCAGCGGTATCCGATCAGAACCCCGCCGACATCAAATATAAGATTCTTTATCATTTATCAACACTTCCTATAATCTGTTCCCGCACTTCGGGCAGTACTCAAAATCCTCATCCGTTGTGTAGCCGCAGTTTCTGCAGGTTTTGGCAAAGCGTCCGCCATTTGTGACCCTGGTCAGATCATCCTGCCTTATCTGAACTTCCTCGCCCCGTGCTATGCGTTTTCCCACCTCGGGATCAAGTTCGTATATGCTGTGGCAGCACGTGGTTTCCACGTAGTATCTTTTTCCCCATTTTAACGTCGGAATAAAAAAGAGCGACAGCACCGTATACGTCATGAACACTCTAAAACTTCCGTACGCGCCGCACAGGCGGCAGGTCATGAGCTGGTTTATGTCAAAATCCTTCCTGCCCTGCGTGATCCCCATTATAAAGAGCATCCTGCGAACCTCCCGTCAGCTTTTCCTTACAGATATCATACCACTGGCAGTCCCGGCAGATATCATCAAATCGTCCGGCATCAAACACACGCTCCCTTGCCAGAGCCTTCAGATCCATCCAATTGTACTTCTCATTATGATCAAGCCCACATGCTTTAATGACCTGCGCATCCATCCGGTCGACCTTATCCAACGAACGGCAGGTATTATCCGTATTATGCGGGCAGGCTTTGCATATATCATCACAGCCTTCATGTATGGTTATCTCCGGATCGCGCGCAAGCTCCTCCACGATCATATCCATATGATGCGTGAACTCTTGGCTGTACCCACGCCCGACATAATTCTGCACACACAATATATGATGAGGGCGAAAAATCATCTCTCAACTCCCACTTTGAGACAGGGGGACGGTTCCTTTGTCTCAATCCCTTTGCCTCAATTATTCAATCAAACCTTGTCCCCATTGTATTGTCGGTAACAAACTCTGTCCGGCAAAACCTGTCCCTTACCATATTAACAGCATAGGCGGTAACCAGCCCGTCCGGCTTCATATCATTGATCATGATCCGCTCGCCTTCGCCGGCGTTGAAGATAATATGATCGTACCTGACGTTGTTCTCCTCAAGAAACCGCATTGTGTGCGGCTTCTCGTAATCGCTCCTGGCCGTCAGGAAAATGATCATATCCCTGCGGGGTATTGATTCGAGAAAATCACGGGCCCCGGGTAAAAATTCATCCTTTCCGCGTATATACGGGCCGTCATGTACCAAAAGCGTCCCATCAAGATCCAGGATCCACGTTTTCGGCATCGGAGATATCTTCAATTGTTCCGGTTCCAACTCGTTCAGCATTTCTTCGCTAATTCCTTTTTAAGTCTTTCCTTTAAAAGCTCGTACCTTTGCCTCTTCTCTTCCTTTGCAAAATGCACTTCCCTAAGTTGTTCGAAGCAATCCGTATAATCGAGCTTTTCACCTTTAAACTGCTCACTCGTAAGGTCAAATACGCAGCCGTCCACATCGTTAAAACAATGGACTGTCCCGCCGCCTCTATCTATCCCGTATACCTTGCCGCCATAAATATCCTGCATGGCAAATGCCGTAATGGAGCACTGCCCGAGCGTTTTGTTATCTTCGCTCCAGTCTATTCTGAATCGCGGCGCACACGTATCTTTAGTCCAGATGTTCTCAAGAAGATCATAGTAATCTCTCGGCGTAAGTCCGCGCTCATCCCTTATGTCGGCTCTCTCCCAGCCGTAAAACCTGTAGTTCATAATCTCATCTTTCATACTTTAAAATTGAGACGACACCTCCGTCCCCCGGTCTCAAAAATTGAGACTGGGGGACGGAGGT